>CAIOSF010000035.1 GCA_903860855.1 uncultured Alphaproteobacteria bacterium
AACCCAACTTAGAGCAGCTTAACGTTGTTTTAATATAGGTTTGTGAAAACGCGGTCTGGGGGTCGCCGGGCAACAGAAGACCCTCACCTTTGAAATTTGGCCAGGCCATCAAACGAAAAATCAAGGATGAAGTATGATATCTAAGATGGTATTTATTTCTAAAGATGAATGGTTACTCAGATAAAACAGCATAAGCATTCAAGTCTAATGGAATAGATCCGATACATCTATACGAACTAATGGCTATAATATAGCTATGATAACTAAGGTCAAAAAACTTGACTATTTCTTCATTGCCTTGCTGTGGTGTTAAGCGACCATCGGCAATACCCCTCTGCACATGGCTCAAACAATGTTTATGCTGAATAACAAAAAATCGTCTACATCCACCAATACGATCATCATCACCTGCTAGGCCCAATTGACGCGGTTGATATTTAGGATTTAGGTAGTGAGTTGTTATAGTATGCACAGATCCCCTACCTTTCCAGGTCTTCCGTTGCCTTACCATGGCTACACCCCCGATCGAAAAAAGCTAGGGCTGCCTCCAAAGTGATTGGATCACTTGCATCACCTTATATCGTTGGATGTAAATCCATCTCGTTCTGTAAATAATTGTCCCATACTAGTTATTCATTAATTGGATAACGACATCATATGAAATCCATATAAATATATTCACACTAACATAGTTCTTATATTGCCTGCTGGACTTCCCCCTGCCCTCTTCTTGCTTCTAGAATAACCTCAACAAATGTTTTAACAGTTTCAGATTTTTTCTCACCCGTAACCTCCTTCATCTTATCACCGAAGATCCAATCAAGGAAACTATCGACCATCATCATGATCCATTGCAATGGATTCTGAGAAAATCTAAGCTCACCAAGACCATATAAGCATTTACGAGCAAATTGCTTAGCATTGGCTTCCAACTTTTGCTCCATCGCTAGCTGAACAGCATGATCATCATTAGCACATAAAGGTCCGAATACCCTAATCGTCAAAGCCCTAACTTCTGTCAACAAATCAGGTCTCTCTGGGTTAGGTACATCAGCTTGAAACTCTGGATCTGCCAAGAGTAGCCCTAGGCCACGACAAAACTCCCCTCTTACTGTGTATTTTGGTATCACGAGGGCTTGATGTAGTCTATTTATGTCCACACTACGAATATCACCTAAGTCGTGCTCCCCATCTTCACCAAACAAATTATTAATCATAACTAGATCATGACGCTTTTTGATATCATTCATCATAAAGTCAAAGCTCATCAAAGTCATTGGCTTATCACCATATAAGCATCTGAGAATTGGCAGTTTGTTCTCAAAAAAACTGAGCATTTCTTCATTGCGTTGAGCATGTGACAACAAGCCATCATTAACCCGCCTATCTAGATCATTAACATAATGTCTATGCTGGATATCAAAGAATCGCTCAATATAGAGAAGAAAAGCTTCGCTAGTAAGTTCATCTCCATCTTCATCGTGCTCATTAACCTCTAGACCACGTGGTTGATATTTAGGATTCATGTAACAGCTTGTCACGCTAACTTGCAACCCCGCTTCTTGATCTTCTTCTTCGTCTAATTCTGGATACAACTTACTTGCGAGGTTAACCTCGTGCTGGCCGCCTTGTGCTTCCATGCCTGTCAACTTGATTTTGATCTCCGTTAACACATCGGGAGTGCTTCCAATACTACCATCCTTTTGAACCTTAAATGCACCGTACATATGAAGATAATGATTACCCTCAACTACTTGCTCTTCATCTATTATCCCATCTTCTTCCCGAACGATCTCCGCGACCATACCACTAATCGCTTTTAAATGATCATTGGGCTGCATCATATGATGTTTCAGGACTACACTTTGCTGAGCCATAATATAAGCCCAATTCGTCTGAGCAAACAACTGCCTTACGAAGTCTTGCTGTATGGGTGTTAGAGCGTCAATATGATCAATACGATCAATCCTATCTTCCACTGGAGGGCTATCTCCCCTGCGATTGATTGCATTGTCCTGATAAACTAGACAAGCCCTGGCGATATCGCCATTGTTTACATCAATATATGCTTGTCTTTTTTGCGTCACAAGCCCATCAAGATAAACTAAAGCTGCTCCCAGGGCGACAGGCTCTTGTCCACCATGACCTCTTAATTTCTGCAGAGTGCTGGTAACAATGTCGCAACCATTTAATTGAGCGAGACCATTTCCAAGAGCTGGATTTAAGATAGCAGCATGATCCAACAAAGTTCTGGCCTGAGCTTTAATACCACCATTACCATCGGCACCAACTATAGCTTCCTCTAGTTCAGCCAATGCCCCAATAAAACCACCTTCCTCCATGGCACCCTGAACCTGGACCATGCGGAGCTGAGCACCGTTATGATTGTCAGCTATGGTCTCTACAATGAGCTTACGAAAAGCCGCCAAGTTAGGATCAACTATATTCAATAGCATAAGCTTAGTATAGTTTACCGGTGTTTGATCTGCGATCTCATCAATTGCTAAATCTACTTCGCCGTTATGACCATCTATGGCAACTCCCTGATCTAAAACAAAATGATCTCCCCTTATAGAGACGTGGTTGTTGTTAGGCAAATGGCCCTGGTTCATTTCGAGCATATCAGCAATCTAATCGCTTATATTTGTTATGCCCCGAGTATACACACTTCACCCATCGAATCTCCTGATAAATTAAAATTTATACCGCAATGAAGCATTTTCTCATCATTTTTATGAAATTCATGTGAATATATTAAATAATAGCATAATTTTCTAATTTATATGCAAACTGAAGAATTGCGGTTTTTCCTCAAAAAACCTTATCATACTTTCATCGCGCCCCCCTTGCGTTAATACGCCATGGCTTCCGGTGCGATTTAAGAACTGAGAGTTCACTATCTTGGTGGCGATAATCTATCTAAATTCACTATCTTCACTTAAAAGTCGATCAAGTTACCAGTTCACTCATGATAAAAACCAAGGATCTGGTCTAGCTATTCAGGCACGCCCCACACACTACTCCTCTTAATCCATCCATCATGGGCACGCCCCAACGACACATTACACCAGTTGTCAATGCATCTCTTTATATGCACTATTGCCCCAAACTCAACCCTCGCTATGGGATGCGATTTATCATTTGGCATTCGGAATAAAAGAGTCTCATCCTTTATTATTTGCTCATTCTCTATTGCGTTATTCACAACTATCACATTACTCATACTAGCAAGTAATGATTCATGGGCCCAACCCTCATTGCCCTGATGATCCTTAATCAGTCGCCAGTTTTCAAATTCAGCTACAACCTGCACAGGATATCCTTTGCACTTATAATTAAGCCTCAGAGGATATTTTGGACCAGGACCAGCTCTGATGTTTATATCCCTAGACTTTAAAGTGACGAATCTTGGTATTGTTAAACCTGTCACACTACCAATTGAACTCATACCAGCATCATCTGCAGCGACCGCATAACTTATAGCTAACGTCTGTAGTTGCAGCAAAATAAAAAACATAGGTAATAAGGCAAATAATAATACCCGTTTCCGGATTAAATAACCTACTGCCGCTTTGACTTCACCTTCGGCTTGCCTATTGCATTTGACTTCGTCCATTGCATGTGGGTAACTGCTATTACAGCGAGTCATACAGCATTAGGAGGAGAATTGCAAGGCAAGTTAGACGATAATGATGGATAGATTCAACAAACCGTACCCTCTCTGCATTTACAAAGCCTATTAGTAGGGGTGGTCAGCCGGTACATTGTCAGCATCATAGACATGAAGCCATATGTTGTTAACATTTCCTGGATGACCATGACTATCATAAATAGAAGTGATAAAAGTGGTATAACCATTTCCAAGAACACAGCTTTGTTTATCGTTGCTATCTCCATCCCAGAAACCACTACTTGCAAGAATGTTTACGTCTTGCTCCTCATTGCCATTGAGCGTTTTAAACTCAGCTGTAAGAACGTGCAACTTATTGTCTGATCCTGGCAAAGCAAGGAGTGGTAGGCTACCCTGGTAATGCGGTTTGCAATGTATAAGTCTCGCCCGGTGAAATTGTGCGTAACATATAAACACCCGAAGTACAGGGTGCTGACAAAGTAACAGATGCACGAGAGTCGTTTATACAATAAAGACCAATACAATCTTTGTATTGGTCTAAATATCCTGGTGGTGCGATAATCAATTCTTCGGGACCAATGGGACTGATATTAAATTTATTGGTGACAGGGTTAAAAATAAAACCCTCAAGCCGCTTACCATCGAGAAGAAAAGGCACACCGGGAGAAGAGATAGATATACATCCGTCTTCTCTCAAGATTATTTGAGCTCCCGTTCCCTTGAAGCTATCACATAAATCCGCATATCGTACTAACTTATCCGTTAACGAATCAAGGTAATCCTATTACGTCAACTTCTCTTGCAATAGTAGCATTTATTATCTCTTTGCTTGCAGTTGAGGCGTCCACCAATCGTTCTGCCAATACTGCCTCAGTTTCTTCTGCTTCTCCAGCCCCATCAATGAGGAAAAAAGCATTCATAATACCAGCAATGATTGGTATTTTATTAAAAGCTGTAAGAGGCAGTAACGGATCAATAAGTTGAGACCTAACCCCTGTATTAAACTTAGGCATGATAACAGCTCCTACTCAATATCTTTATATAATTAGCGTGCATAGACTAAAAGCAATAAAAACAAAATGCAAGTGGCGCTAGTGTAATTTAATGATGCCAAATGCAAAAATATCACATTAATTTTCGGTTATTATCGTACTTTTGTGCAAGTTTTATGGAATCATGGATATGGCATACATCATGCACCCCTGATCCTTTTCTGAATGACTTCGGCAACTTTATCAGAAACCAACCCACTCAGTGAGCCACCAAGTCTAGCTAACTCCTTCACCAATGATGAAGAAATGAAATGACCATCTTCAGTCGCAGGCATGAACACAGTGTCCACTTCACGATTCAGCTTATGATTTATATAGGCCATCTTGAACTCATATTCAAAATCAGATACAGCTCGCAAACCTCTGACTATGACCACAGCACCTTGGCTTTTTACAAAATCAACCAATAATCCACCAAAGATAGCAACTTCAACATTAGGTAGCTGCATGACCTCTACCTCACCACACAACATGAAAAAACGGTCTTCAGTAGAAAACATGGTAGATTTACGAGAGTCCTGAGCAACAGCTACAACAACACGATCGAAGGTGTACGCTGCTCGCTTGATGATGTCGCAATGCCCTAGAGTCACTGGATCAAAGGCCCCAGGATATACCGCTATCTTCTTAGATATCTTTGCATTCATGATAAGCTTTTATACTTGAATTTATAGCTTCGTATAGCATGCAGTGAATCAAAAATATGCAGAACTTTGGTTTTCAGAAAAGCTCCACGTTTCATGATGCAAAAAAGCTAAATAAATTTCACTTTTTTCATTCTATACGCAATTCTCTGATCCTGTACAGAGCGATCAATACCAGTCCCTCCACATGAAGTGGAGGGAGTCAAATGCAACAAACAAGCTCAGGATACCCATCTCTCAACCAACTCGAGGGACTCCTAAGAAAAAATCACGAGATGATGGAAACTAGTATCTCAAAAGATCTAACCGAACCTGATACCAGAGATTGACTACAGTGCTTTCTTGGAAGCCTTTCGCTAATCTTCTAGTCTACGTTCTCGCCCGTCATTTTGTGACCATCCTGTGGTCCATCATTTCGCAAGCCATATTTCATTATTGTTTGAGTAAAGTATTCAGGCAAAGGAGCTTCTGCCTGGATTTTCCTATCATCCATATTAAATTCAATCTGTTTGGCGTGAAGATGCATAAATTTGGCTTCTCTGTGAGCTTTGCTGTACATAACTGCGATTTCATTAATAGTTTCGCCAGTACCAGCACCATCTTCATCAGTAGCACTGCCTATTCCATCACCACTTTCATTTCTAGTAGGCGCCTTGCTGTATCGATAATCACCGAGAACAGGGCAGCCTATAATGGCACTATGAGCCCTAATTTGATGCATACGACCCGTAGGTATTGTAAGCTCAACTAGGCTGAAAAAGTCGCTATGAGCTAGTACTTTATAGTTGGTGACCGCTTCCTTGCCGTTCACCTCATCTTCTACCATATTACCCTTGGTGTGAGCATCACCCTCTTTATGTAGGGGAGCATCTATGATACCCTCATGCACCGTCGGTACCCCACACCATATGGCGATGTACTTCTTGTGTACCTGTTTCTCACGAAATGCTTCACTGACTTTAGCAGCTGAATCAAACCTGCGAGCTAGGACCAAAACTCCACTAGTTTCCTTATCAAGCCTATGAACTAGACGTGGGCGACGCTCATAATCAAATTTCATGTAATCAAGCAAATCATCTACACTTATGCTTATACCAGTTCCACCTTGGGTCGCTATGCCTGCTGGCTTATTTAGGATCAGCACCTCATCATCCTTATACACCATGGCCTCCAATAACTTCTCAGCTAAGAGCTGCTGTCTATGCTCATCTGATGGGGAACGATGCCCTTCACCCCCTGTTCCTCTATTATCATTTCTTCTGCCATCACCTCCTCCCCTATCGCCTCTTCCTCTATAACTTTTTCTGTCACCAGAACCTCTTTCATCAAGATTTCTTGAGTTACCAGAGCGGTATTCCCTTTTTTCATATACCACTCCTTCTGTTCTTTTATTAGTATCTCTCCCGGTCGATCCCTCTTCTCGCCTTTTATTCTCATAGTAACCTTTTCTGCCACCATCACTTTGACCTCCTTCATCTCTAGGACTTCTTTCCGAACGCCCTTCAAAGCGACTGCTTCCACCAGAGCGTCCCTCTCCAGAAGAACGATTATCTCCTCCGCGACCATCTCTAGAATGACCCTCAGCATTTCTGCCGAAGTCCTTTTCTCCTCCTTTGCCTCCCCCGCCATATCTTCTTTCGCCTCCATCACGACGATCATCTCGGCCACCACCCATCCCTTCGCGACGCTCATATCCTCCAGTTTTTCTTTCAAATCCACCACCTTCTCTTCTTGGTTCACCTCTTGGTCCTACTCTCGGCTCTCCCCTTGATTCATTATGTCCGCCAAATCCTCTGGTCCTATCACCCTTATCTTCACCACCTCTTATCCTATCTCTGTTTTCACCAAATCTATTTGGCCTAGGACTCCTATCAGAATAGCCATCAGGGCGATTACCACCCGAGCGACCATCTCCTGTGCGACCTTCGGCATTTCTAGCGAAACCTCCCCTATCCTCTCGTCCCCTTCTGCCATCAGAGCCATCTCGACTCAAGCTCCTTTTTCCCCTATCGTCATTACCCCTACCGAAGTCTTCCCTTCTCCCTTCACTCTTACGGCTAAAGTCTTTTTTGCCATTCTCTGACCAACCAAACCTCGTTGGATGCGCACCACCATCTCTATCTCTAGCTTCCCTGACCATACCATACCGACTACCCCCTCCATCACGACGATCATCTCGGCGCTCACCACCTCCTCCTCGATAGCCGCCATCACCACGATAACCACCCTCTCTGTTGTCCCGGCGTTCGCCACCACTGCGCCCTTCATATCCTCCAGTTTTTCTTTCAAATCCACCACCTTCTCTTCTTGGTTCACCTCTTGGTCCTACTCTTGGCTCTCCCCTTGATTCATTATGTCCGCCGAACTCCCTTCCTCTATCTTCACTACCTCTTGTCCTATCCCTATCCTCACCAGATCTATTTGGCCTTGACCCCCTATCGGAATAGCCTTCGGGACGATTGTTGCCTTGGCGATTACCATCTCTGTGCACCTCCCCTGAGCGACCTTCGGCATTTCTACCAAACCCTCTTGTACCACCCCTATCATCTCGGCGCTCCTCTCCGAAGCGGCTATCTCCTCGGTGATTTCTGCTATCACTTCTACCTTCACCAGCTCCGCCTTCACGTGGACTCTGCGTCACAACCCTATGAGGAAAGCTGATTTCCTGACCTTCTCGTATTTGAGCCGAAACATCACTCTGTTTTCCATCAATTTTGATATCACCTTTGCGGGATGCTTTAGCTATTTGGATAAACTGAGCCTTTGGGTAATAACGCTTGAACCAACGATCCAGACGTGCCCCGGTGTCTTCGCGGCTTACTTTTATATTTATACGGTTGGTCATGCTAATTCTAAGATAATAGGGTATTATTTATTCTATAGTGATCATATTTGAGCGATGAACTTTAGTAAAGAACTTAGTAAGTGGATGGTCTCACTCCTCTTGCCCACCTATAATACCAGTTTCCGCTTTTAACTACTGCTACTTCACTCGTCGCTCACATAGTTTAACTATGTATCGCTCCTCTCTCATTGCATTATTTAA
>CAIOSF010000036.1 GCA_903860855.1 uncultured Alphaproteobacteria bacterium
GAAAATAAAAAGAAAGATGAGTGTCGTATATTTTAGAGAAAGAACCTTCGACGATCCATACCTTGATGACGGAGAGAATTGGTGCTAATCATATCCAGAGCCAATTAACTAGAAATTGATATGTGGAAAGCAAACGTAATATCCTTGTTCCCAGAATTATTTCCAGGACCATTAGCTTCATCGATAACAGGTAGAAGTATGAATCAAGGATTGTGGTCTCTATCCACGATCGATTTGAGAGCACTCGCTCTTGATAAACATCGTACTGTTGATGATACCCCATATGGCGGTGGTGGTGGTATGGTTCTACGCCCTGATGTGTTGGCGGCCGCCATAGATAGCCTGCATAAAAAGCAGAAAGATGCAAGATCGTCAGAGGGAGATGGGTTGTCAAATGAAGATAAGTCATTGAGCAGCCCCCCCCCTCCACTTATATATCTATCACCCCGAGGGAGTCTATTCAATCAGCATAAAGCCAGAAAATTTGCCAAAGCCCCAGGAATTAGCTTGATTTGTGGGCGATTTGAAGGTATAGATGAGCGAATCTTAAGTGAATATGAGATAGAGGAGCTAAGCATAGGAAATTATGTGATGTCTTGCGGTGATATAGCTGCTTTTGTTGTGCTGGACTCTTGTATACGCTTGTTGCCAGGAGTTCTTGGTAATCATAACTCGATTGATGAAGAAAGCTTCGGGGCAGGTGAATATGAGCATTTACTAGAATATCCTCATTACACCAAACCAGCAGAGTGGAGAGGACATAAGGTGCCAGATGTTCTACGCTCCGGTGATCATCAAATGATTAAAAAATGGAGACTTCATCAGGCTAAAGAGAAAACAATGAGTACAAGGCCTGATTTATGGGGCAAGTATCAAGTCTAGATAAAAAAGGGCCATATGAATATTGTACTGATAGCTGCCGCTGGTACTGGGATGAGGGCCATGCCGAATAAGGAAGTGGTTATTGCTAGCAATAGGTATTTTGAGGCTTCGATAGAAGGTGATCTTTGTATACCAAAGCAGTACCAGCTAATATCTCAACAAACAATGGTGCTTACAGAAACAATTAGGAAGTTTCTATTAGTTCCATCAATAGATTTTGTCCAAGTGATTATAAATCCCAATCATTCTAAGTTATATGATCGAATGCTCTCGCAGTTGATGCACAGTACACGAGTACAATCAAAAGCCGAACAGAGAGAAGGACAGATGGAGCGAGATGAACATAGAGAGGTGTCAAGAGAAGAGCAGAGAGAACAATCAACGAACACCCGCATCCTCCTCCCATGCTTTGGTGGCGGAACAAGGCAAGAGTCTGTATATAACGGATTGAAAGCATTAAGAGGAATTGCTCCTATCAATGTTCTTGTCCATGATGCTGCGAGGCCCTTTGTGAGTGACACAGTGATAAATAACGTTCTGGCCCTCCTTAATGGCCACGAGACCGGCAAACAACCGAGGAAAGGAGATGTGGATGAGAATATCAGGTCTAGCGAAAAAGAAAATATAGCGGTTGATGTCGGTCTTTCGGTTATTGACTCCTTGCGTAGTCGTTCTGGTGATAATATCGATAGAGAAAATCTATATCACGTACAGACTCCCCAAGGCTTTCGATATGAAACTCTTTGGCGCCTACATCAGCAAGCTAGAAATGACAGGTTTACATGTAGTGATGATATTGCTCTATGTGTAAGATACAGCGTACCATATGGTTTTGTAGAGGGCGAGTCTTGTAATTACAAGATTACGACGCGTTATGATATTAATCACGCTCGCTCTGATTATAATCTTTAAAGTTAGCTCGAGGATAGTATAATTGCAAAAATAAGAGACAATTTCAATGCTGCCAGTGCAACCTACGATGATTCAGCTATAATGCAGAATATAGTCGCTGAGAGGTTGATAAATATCTTACTCCAGTCTGAAGCATATAATTCGTGGCTAATGCGTTGTCATGAAGATAGAGCGGAGATACTTCCTAGAATATTGGAAATTGGCTGTGGTACCGGGTTATTGACTACTAAGCTGATAGGTGTATTGCCACCTAGCGGTATAACTTTGTTAGATATAGCCCCTTCTATGCTAAAAATTTGCGAGAAAAAACTAGGCAATATTATTGCTGATTCAATGAGTGCGAGGCATAAATATAAATTTGTTTGCTCTGATGTGACTCAGTATGATCTGAGCAGAGAAAACGAGAAGTTTGCTCTTGTTGTTTCCAGCATGGCCCTACAATGGGTTCGGGACATAGGATTGGTTCTGACCAAGATATTACAGAACAGTAACTTGTTTGCGTTTACATTGCCGATGGCTGGATCCCTATGGCAATGGTATGAATTATGTGACGAATTAGATATTGAATACAAAACGATCAGGCTGTACAGAGGAAGAGATATGCTGCAGCATATCAAGGATTGCTCGGCCAACCCAGGAGGTAGCATTGAGTTTCGTGAAGAAATTGTAACGATTGGTTATGAAACAGCTTTGGACTTTGCTTTGCACCTAAAGCGAATTGGGGCAAGTTCTGGTTACAAAATAGATGAGTCTGTGGACTCATACAGCACTCATCATCCTTTGAATCGCTACTTATACCATAGCATAGAACAACCGAAAATAGGGCGAGAAGAAAAAAAGATGGGGACAAAGAGTATATTACACAGTAGAAAAATTTTGGCTCAGCGTAAAAACTTTAATGTAGATTATCTTGTTGGTTACTTCTTTTTAAGTTCTGGATTTTAGATCCATTGACAAGATGAATACTGAGTTGGCCTTATCCAATTCGAAAACCAGTGCTCTAGTAACCGACTCATTATGCGAAGGCAAGATTATTTCAGTGTTGGTAGCTGCATATTTCTAGCATTAGTTTGGATTATTATAGCTCATTACTAACTTGTAGATTATTTTCAGGTTACCATGGTGAACCGAACGCTAGACAAACCGGTAGAGGATATCTTTTCAAATTAGTATAAAAAACCCATTACCCAAGCTGCAGAAATTTCGTGACAATCAAATTCATTGCTGTATTGAATATAGAAGGTTATTATTTATTTGGAATGATCAACTTTTGATTGTATATGGAGAGCAATAAATCAACTATTACAAGAGAGTCTCTAGCAAAAATCGTCGCAAGGTCTATTCATCTTAGAGGAGCTGACGCTTATAAGTACATAGACAAAATCATAGAAATCATCACTGGTGCTTTGATACAGAGCCAGGTGGTGCGTATTAGGTTGTTTGGAAGTTTAAATATTCGGCACAAAAGAGCCAGAATAGGGCGTAATCCTAGGACTAAAGTTGAAGCTATAATCCACCCTCGCAAAGTGATTCAGTTCAAAATCGCACCGACTTTCAAAAAGAAGATAAATGATAATGTATTGCTGATAAAGGGAAGTGACTAGCTATAGTTATGCCATAATCAGAAATTATACCAATTCTCAAGTTAGACAGTACGAGGAGATGGACTTGAGTTGTGTTGAATGTTTGCAGAAATTATATCAAATGAGCCTTTATCAGCAAGGGCATATACAATAAGCAATGAGCAAGACGTCAAGAGCGGGAAGTGGATCGTATCATCAGCCTAGTAAGTTGGCTATGCTGACTTCGTCTCAATCCATCATTGTATTATCTCAGATTATCATCAGAGGCCAGTGCGTCTAGGGGTTAGTGGATCTGTATATCGGTCATGATTATAAAAAAGTATCGCTAACCTGATTACATCGTCTTGTCTTTGTCACGCGCCTGTGTATAATACAGTGGATTGAGCTTTTATTTAAGTAAGTATATAAAAATGGCGAAGAAAACGTCGATACACGAGAAGTATAGAGAGATTACCGTCGAGATGACTAATGGCGAATCTTTTAAGGTGCGTTCGACTTATGAGCGTAATGAACTAAGATTAGACGTTGATCGCTTCACACATCCAGCCTGGACAAAGCAAGCGAATTACGTGAATACCAAAGCTGATGAAGTTACGAAGTTTAACAATAAATATGCTGGTATAGATTTTGGTGGGACCCCGATCAAAGTTGAGGAGAATGTTAGCCCTGCGGCTGAGGAAGTAGATAGCGCCGCCAAGGCAAATGCTGCAGCAAGCTAAGTTTATTGCTGTCCATCTGTATATGAAGACACGATAATTTATCATATCCACTTTTCCTGTCGTTTTTGAAGAAGTTAACCCAATATAATCGCGCAAGGAATGATGAAGAATACACAGATACATAGAGTAATACCAGTTCCTGCTTTTAACTACCGCCGCTTTGACTTGCGTCCATTCCATGTGGCCCGTTGCTTACCCGCGTTCAATAGGCTACGCTCCTCTCTCATTGCATTGTTTAATTTGCCTTCGGCTTGTCTATTGCATTTGAGAGCTAGTATAATATCGAGACTACTATCAACGTCAGTATCGCGGTCCCTTTATAATTTGAAACAAGCCGCGACCGTCTTGTCAAAAACACTACTCGTAATGATTTTTTCCACCTTGATCCCAGTTTCAACATCTGGGTTCGCAATGGCATCTGATGTGACGTCGACTCCTTCTGATGCAATGGAAACAACTACTACCAAAGCCATCACAGCCGCAAAAGTTAATGATAAAACTACCAGCAAGATAATAGCAGTGGTAGCCCCAATGCAGCACCAGGCAATGGATGACATAATTAACGGACTTAAAGATGACGTCAGTAGAAGTGAGAATGCAAGCGATAATGAGAAAAGTGGCACCAAGGCAAATGATCAGAGTAGTCAATCCTCCGGGAGACAAGTGGGTAAAGCCCTATACAGAGTAGAGGTCTTTAACGCCATGGGTAATAGTAACATGATGCATTCTATCATGCTCCAGTTAGCCAAAAATGATAAGTACAGTATAGTAGCCCCAATAGGGAAGACAGCAACGCAACTAGCACTTTCGACCGTGAAAAATAAGCCGATCGTTGGTTTGGCAGTGAATATGACGGAGGAGGAAAGGGGCAAGCATCATAACTTCACTTTTATTAATGATGAGGTTTGCATTGGTCATTCTCTTGCTTTGGTTAATGCACTAGGTTATAAGGCTATAACTGTAGTTTATAGTAATGATGATCGTATCTTCGAAGAGATAAAGCGATCTCGCACTATAGCAAAGAAAAAAGGTATAGAGACTATACAAGAGATAGCAATCAATAACGCTACAGAAATGTATTCGCTTGCTAAGAATATTAGCGATAAATCTGAAGCAATAGTAATTCTTAAAGACCATCTGATAGTTAGTAATATCAAGGCCCTTACTGATATTTCCCACAAAAAAGGCATACCAGTGATCGCAGCGGACGAGGGCTCCGTAATCTCAGGGGCCGATATAGCCTTGGGAGTAAAAGAAAGCGTCATAGGAAGTAAAGGGGGCGAAGTTGCCATCAATATCCTCAACGGCGAGAATATCGCTAATATACCTGGCAAAGATTTAACTGATTCGCTAATATTGTTCTATAACAAAAAAAGTAAAGTGATTACTGAAAACAAGGCAAAAGATACTGCCAATAGCATGAAGTATAAATTAGAGATTTTATAGCTAGATGGATTGATTCTATGCTTTTCATCCGAATCATTTGATCGCATCTTGTTTTATGACCGGCTAGGTCTTCAATCTTCAGATGCTGAGGGAGGTTAAAATCTCCCAACATGATAACTGAGTGCATTATGTCTTCAGCTGCTTTCTGGTAAAGGCTAAATTTAGCCAGTTCATTGCTTGTTCTATAGATCAATCTGAAACATGATATTGCTAACCTCCGGATAATAATGACTAGCATCTGATGGGTCCTGGCTGGAAGCGCCGCCGCCATCAACTGTAACCATGTAATCACCACCTTTTGCACGGCTGATTTCTTCGCCGCACTCTATATCTTGAAATGCCCAACTCTTTGCAAAATCGATATTTTGCTTACGGTCAGCAGCAGCACCATCGCTAGAGAAGTGGATAAGAGGGTACAAATAAGGGTTTGCTGGATCTCCTCCATCTTTATTAGGTAAACCAATTATCTGATAGGTACCCTCAAGTTGCTTGTCATTACTGGTGCTATAATTGGATATTAGCTTATTGGTAAAAATCACAAGGCCCTGGTTGCTACTAAGCCAACCACTAGATGTAGTATCGTTTGTTGCACTATTTTTCATAACCCCGATATCGCTGGGTATCGCATATCTTATAGTTTCTTTGCTATAATTTCTGAAGGTAAACCAAGCATATTCGTCACCCTCAACCAGCCTCGCTTCTGAGATTATCGCTAAAACTGTCTCACACAGATCTAATACTGGAGCTACCATTCTTGTTACAATAATGCCATCATTCGACAAAGCAGCGACAGCCCTATCAAGAATATCGCCATCGCTATGACTTATTGATTGAAAAGTAGCCATGTTTCTCCCTAAAATTAATAAAGTTGTCTATCTATTAACTTTCACTAGTTTTTTAGCACTTCAGTTCCTTGATTGTGAATTCGAATACATGATCATAGTTTTTAAAGTATCTATAGCGCGCAATAGCTGAAAGTCCCTTTTATCATCGCCTGTAAGATTTCTGATATATTCGTTTGTACCCTTGATCGATCCACTTCCAAGAGATCCACCACCAGCTCCTCCATTATCATCAGAATCAATAGGCGATCCAGTTGATTCATTAGGTGATACCTCATTTCCACCCTTAATATGGCCACGTAAAGATGCCTCACCCTGCCTCCCTTGGTTCACCATATCGATCTCCCTCACAACTGCAGCTTCAGGAACTATAATATTCGGTAAAATACCTGACGCCTGTATCATCCTGCCTGAAGGAGTATAATATAGAGCTGTGGTCATCTTCATAGCTCCACCATTACTGAGAGGAAATACCGTTTGAACCGATCCCTTACCAAATGATTTCGTCCCAACGAGTAAAGCACGACGATTATCCTGCAATGCTCCCGCCACTATCTCGGCTGCTGAAGCTGAGCCGCCATTAATGATGACGACAATTGGCATGCCTTGCGTTATATCGTGATTACTAGCTCTATATAAATGATTGAGCTGGGGGTTCCTACCCTTTATGCTCACTATATCAGCATCTGTTAGAAACAAATCAGCCACCGAAACGGCCTGCTCAAGTAACCCACCTGGATTCCAGCGTAAATCCAGGATCAACCCCTCTATTTCCTTGCTATGGCTGAGATCGAAGTAAGCATCTTTCACTGCTCCTGCAGTTTTGCTATTGAAGTTATTTATTTTGATATAGGCAACCCTATTATTATCCAGCAGTTTTGACTTGACTGGGATAATTTTTATTATCTCTCTCGTTATTTCGAATTCTGCCCTATCACCTCCTTCCCTATAAACCCTAACCTTAACCTTACCGCCTGGATCGCCCCTGAGTTTGTCGGCTATTTCTGGTAGACTAGTACCAGTAACATCCTGACCATCTACGGATACAATAATATCGCCAACCCTAAC
>CAIOSF010000037.1 GCA_903860855.1 uncultured Alphaproteobacteria bacterium
CAATGCTAATTTATACCCAGAATTTTCAGTTTCTTTATTGGCTGAATAATCAAGTTTAGGAAACGTATCCTGATTCAATCCTCTTGCCTCGCCGAAGCTTGGACCTATGGTGATCATTTTTTCCAAAAAACCAACTCTCTTATCAATAGTTGGCCCTGTTGCTCCAAGAACTATGGCTGCATCGTAATGTTGTTTTTTTGGTGAGATCCCATCAGCAAATCCAGCCTCGAGTGCAAGGCAAAGAGTTTTTTCATTGGCCCATTTTGGCTCGTTAATTTGCCATCTTTCAGTATCTATTGTTGTCACGAGTGAAGATACCCTTTTGAGTTGTATATATTAAATTATCCAGCAGGTTAAGTTTATGTAATGCGATTGAATTATCTTTTAAATCTATGAAGCTGGAGTAGTCTAGAGGCATAAATTTCTTCATATATCCTTCTCCATCAAGATAGCCATCCTCGTGATCACCGCGAACTTGAGAAATGATTGTGTGTAATCCATTTATCCCAACTTCATTGATATAATCATGATTATATTGCTGGATAATATCCAAGGTGCCATTACCACTCCAGTCCAAACCCACATGGCATTGCATATATCTTTTTATTCCCGACTGATTTATTTCATTTTGAGCCATCCATGCTATCCATAAAGAGCAAGAAGTCAATGGGGCATGGTTTAGAGTCATTATGGGTACTCATATATAAATATTTATGAATGACTTTTTTAGTTGCCGAGATGACACTATCTGACTAACATTCCCCAGGTTAATTACTATTTACATAACCTTAGGCCCCTCAATAAATGAACAGGAGTGAGCGTAGCAGCAATCACCGTGAAGGTGATGTTATCGCAGATAAAAAATCGGCAATACCAAGGCATATTGCTATTATTATGGATGGCAATGGTAGGTGGGCCAAGAAGAATGGAGTATCCAAGATCGATGCCTATAAGAAAGGAATAGATACTGCGGAAAATATAGTGAGAGCTGCAAAAAGTCGTGGTGTTGAATTCTTGACAGTTTACGCTTTCTCGATGGAAAACTGGCAAAGATCAGAAGACGAAGTTTCAAGCTTTATGGAACTACTACACACCTATCTGTACCAAGAGGTTGAAAATATTATTAATGAAGATGTAAAAGTTATTTTTATAGGAGATCATTCAAAAATTCCTGAATCAACTTTAAAGTTAATGAGAGATATCGAGGAGAAATCGAAGGATAATAGTTTTTACTTGATTGTCGCTCTTAGTTATGGAGGTAGACAGCAGATATGGCATGCGTCTATTGAGTTGAGCAAATATGTTATAGATAATCAGCTCAGTGTTAAAGACCTTGACAAATTATCGATAAAGGTATTAGATGGGTTTATAAATCCTTACAGGATCCCTGATCCTGATCTGTTTATAAGGACGGGGGGTGATTGTAGGGTGAGTAACTTTTTGTTGTGGCAATTAGCCTACTCTGAGTTGTATTTTGCGGATAAGTTATGGCCCGAATTTGATGATGCGGATTTGTCTTTGGCTATTCAGGAATACTCTAGAAGGGATAGGCGCTATGGAAAATAATAATTACATTGGTTATTTGTATGGCCGTTTCATTATACGATGGTTCCTCTAGTCTGCTGAGTAGGTTGCTTCAGGGGCAGTTGGTCCTGAGGACAATCTCAGCTATTGTGTTAGCTCCCCTCGTTCTTTATGTCATTTATGAAGGTGGGGTGGTTTTTGATCTTCTTACCATATCGATAGCGTTGCTTGCTCTGCACGAGTGGCTTGGAATCGTGACTCAGCACGAGTGTGAATCGTACACTTCCTGCGAGAAACTCAAGTATCGATGGCATATAGGAGGGGTTGTAGCCACGGTATTCCTAGCCTGTAGTCTCATTTTTATCAGAAATAGTAGTGATCACGGCTACCACCACACCCTTTGGTTGGTATTGGTAGTATGGGCCACAGATGTGGGAGCCTATTTCTCTGGTATGGTCATAGGTGGACCAAAGATTGCTCCGAGCATTAGCCCTAAGAAGACTTGGTCAGGTGCTGTCGGCGGGTTGGTCTTCGCTTGCATCGTCGGTGTGATATTCAATTACTTGTTTGGAGATCATGGCTGTGTTGAATATCTCATATTGTCACCAATTCTTTCCGTAATCAGTCAAATAGGGGATTTACTAGAATCGAGATTTAAAAGGGTCTTTAACGTTAAGGATAGCGGCCATGTTATACCTGGTCATGGTGGTATTCTAGACCGCATAGACGGATTGGCCACTGCATCCATCTTCTTTGCTCTGATTCTATTCTTCAAACTTGTAGTATGATGCTAGTATCGATAGTCGTTTTTTAAGCAATAATTCGTTCTTGTGTATGTAATTTATGTACATATCTGTTTAGTTTCTATATCTAGCTGTTGCGATCATCATCTTCTTCGCGATAAAATCCTTTTTGTTAAATATTGATAATAGTTAAGTGCCCAAGGTTAATCGCAAAAGCGTCTTGATATTAGGTTCCACTGGGTCAGTTGGTACTAACGCCATCGATATCATAATGAATAATAGACATCTGTTCGATGTAAAGGCAATAGTTGCTGGAAGTAATGCAGATAAGGTTACCAAGCAAGCCATTGATCTCGGAGTGCAGAAGGTCGCATTGCTCGACCACAAGGCCGGATGCAGAGTTAGGGAGATTCTGGCCAATCGTAACACAGCCAATTTTGATAATCATGCGGGGCTAGGTCCACGCGAGCGATCTCGATCTGGTCCCTCTATATCATATCCAGGATTAATGGAAATTGATATTGAGGTATTCAGTGGCCTAGACGCCATACTTGATTTGTGCTCAGGGCATTATGATATAGCGATATCGGCAATTACTGGCATTGCTGGGCTTTTACCGACTTTGCAAGCAATTAGATCCAGCGACTTAGTGGCAATAGCAAACAAAGAAAGTATAGTCTGCGGTGGTCATATATTACTGTCAGAGGCACGACTTCATGGGACGAAGATCATACCATTAGATTCAGAACATCACGCCATTTACCGTATTTTAGGAGATGAAGGCGATAGAGAGAAAAAAAATTATAAGCAACTGGCATCAATTGTGCTGACCGCTTCTGGCGGACCGTTCTGGTTTAAAAGTAAAGAAGAGATGGACGAAGCTAAAATTACTGATGTCTTACGTCATCCAACCTGGGATATGGGTCCAAAGATCACGATAGATTGTGCGACCATGATGAACAAGGGCCTAGAGGTGATAGAAGCAGCTTATCTTTTTGATATACCAATCGATCAAATCGATATACTTGTCCACCCAGAATCCTTGATCCATGGTATTATAAACCTGCATGATGGCTCATCAATTAGTTATTTAAGTCCAGCCGACATGAGAATATCAATTGCCCATGCTTTATCTCTCTCTGCTAATGATTTGCGATATAGGCATAAGTGTGTAGATCTTGCTAAGCTTGCTAATTTGCGATTTTTTAGCCCTGATTATTGTAGATTCCCTTTGCTGAGATTAGCTAGGGAGGCGTTTACACATAGTGTACAAGCTATGATTGTGCTAAATGCAATAAACGAAAAGGCTGTACAAAAATTCTTGGATGGCAAGATAGCCTTCAGCCAAATATCCCTCATGGTCATTCGTGCCATGGATGATGTTAATACCTATAAAAATCATGATATATCGACCGTCCAGGGGGTATTAGAGTTACATAACAAAATAATTCGCAAAGACGAAGTGCATTAAGATAATACGCTGATGCTGAGGGTAGATTTGGTACCCGCGGCCGGACTCGAACCGGCAAGGGATTAACTCCCCACGGATTTTAAGTCCGTTATGTCTACCATTCCATCACGCGGGC
>CAIOSF010000038.1 GCA_903860855.1 uncultured Alphaproteobacteria bacterium
CCGAAATTTATTAACTTCGTCTTTCATATCATCAGGGACGGCAGCATATTCATATGCTGCCCCAAGATCATCACCACGCCATAAAATGGCTCTGTTTTTTAGGATATCAACAACTCCCCTAAATGTATCTTCAATACCAATCGGCAACTGCATGACTATATATTTAGCCCCTAACCTGCTATCGATCATATCAACACAACGGTGGAAATTGGCACCTAATCTATCCATCTTGTTTATAAAGCACATGCGCGGTACGTTGTACTTATCCGCTTGACGCCATACCGTCTCAGATTGAGGCTCAACCCCAGCAACTCCATCAAACACGGCGATCGCCCCATCAAGAACTCTGAGAGATCTCTCAACTTCTATGGTAAAATCAACATGCCCAGGCGTATCAATAATATTAATACGATATATAACACCCGTCTGGTCTTTCCAAAAACAAGTTGTCGCCGCCGATGTAATTGTGATGCCTCGCTCTTGCTCTTGCTCCATCCAATCCATAGTGGCAGCCCCCTCATGGACCTCACCAATCTTATGAGATTTACCTGTATAATACAGTATCCTCTCAGTTGTCGTAGTTTTTCCGGCATCAATATGAGCCATGATACCGATATTGCGGTATAGCTCTATTTTAGTTTGTCTAGCTGACATAATAATTCTCCATCACTACCATCTATAATGAGCGAAAGCTCTATTAGCTTCTGCCATTTTATGAGTATCTTCTCGTTTTTTAACTGCCGCACCACGCTTATTATAAGCATCGACCATCTCAGCTGATAGCTTCTCGATCATGGTCTTGCCTTTACGAGCCCTGGAACTCTTAATCAACCAACGAATGGCTAGGGTAATGCCGCGCTCTGCCCTTACTTCTATAGGGACCTGGTAAGTAGCTCCACCAACCCGACGAGACTTAACTTCGACCATAGGTCTAATGTTATTGATCACACCCTCAAAAGCTTCAACTGCGTCCACTGCCAACTTTTCAGCAACGGTATCGATTGAGCTATATACTATAGATTCAGCAACTGATTTTTTACCAGAGTACATTATACAACTAATAAATTTTGAGATTACACCGTGTTTATATTTGGAATCAGGTGTTATTTCGCGTTTTTTAATCCTTCTTCTTCTTGACATATCGTAACTAACTATCTTTCTTGCTTGTTAAATTTCTAATGTGGCTTACCTTATTAAATTCCCAACCTCAACGGCAAGGTAATTTATGCGCTATTTAGGCTTCTTGGCACCGTATTTAGAACGTGCCTGCTTCCTATTCTTAACTCCTTGAGTATCCAGCGCACCGCGCAGAGTGTGATAACGAACACCAGGTAAATCCTTCACCCTACCACCGCGAATCAAAACAACTGAGTGTTCCTGCAGATTATGTCCCTCACCTGGGATATAGCTGATTACTTCATACCCATTTGTTAATCTCACCCTACATACCTTACGCAGAGCCGAGGTAGGCTTCTTAGGTGTAGTTGTATAAACCCTAGCACACACGCCCCTCTTCTGAGGACACCCCTGTAACGCTGGGACCTTATTCCTTACTACTTTATCTTCCCTAGAACAACGAACTAATTGATTTATTGTTGGCATTCAAAACTCTATCATTAACAAGTTAAACTAAACTTATAACCTATAATCGTCACTACCTACCGCACTCTGCTACTAAAATGCAATCTGACAAAAATTCATGCATATGATTATATAGAGAATGGCCACCGTGACGTCAAGTTTTTTGATCATGAATTGCTAAATCTACTTGACGGACTAAAGCATGATTGCATATTAAAGAGCAGTATAACTCAGGAACTATTTTCACATGATCTATAGAGGACAACTAGAAAAAAATGTCTATGAAATTCTCGAAAAAACCTTGGAATCAATGGGCTATGAGATAGTAAGAATCAAGATTCTTGGTACGCAAAAAAGCAAAACGATGCAAATTATGATTGAACGTATGGATGGAATCGACATCGCAATCAGAGATTGCGAAGCCGTGAATCATCAGGCAATTCCTTCACTCGCAGCTCAAGCAATCGATATATCAGACTATAATATAGAGATAAGCTCGCCTGGACTTGATAGACCGCTAACTAGGCCTAAAGATTTTACCAACTTCATAGACCACCCGATAAGAGTTAGAACATTCCGCCAGATTAATGGCACGAGCTCATTCAATGGAACAATAAAATCATTCAACCCTATAGAAAATACAGTTAATATTACCATCAAAAACCCAGTTGTACGCGACAATCTATCAATCGAAAGTGTAAATATAGAACTAAATGATATCAATGAAGCTAAGCTTATTGTAGATGATGCAAAGGTCTTCAATAGACACCAAAAAAAGAAGCAGAAAAGGAAATAAATCCCTTTGTTTTTAATATACAGAAGCTAACAAGAGGCGAGAATTCGCTCGATTTCGCCCTTGATTTGACTATACCTGCGCCATTGCATGTGGCTCCTAGCTCACAGCAATGCTTCGTGACGATGCAGGATGTATCAACTCATACCTATGTATTCCTAGTAGTTAAACTATCCGTCGCTCATTGCATTATTTAATAATTTGAACTTCGTATTTGACTTGTCTATTGCATTTGAAAACTGGTACTAGTGATCTAGGCGCCATGATTTTGGAGATAATAATTAATTCGGGCATTGGTGTTGTTCTTAAATTGAAGTCCAGGCACTTAATGCCATGCCATATATCATAACAAACTCTTAGCAATCAATAATCTACCATTTTCTAGACTAATTACATCTTCTGCTTTAAACAGTTCAATTAGCTCTCCATCATCATTATTAATCAACCAGAAATGGAAGCCAAGTTGGAAAAACTGATTCACTATCTGGGCAACATTAGTATGTTCTTGCAAAGCAGCTTTATCCCAACTCATAATGATCTTTATACCAGGGGATCTCGCTATTAGATGCCTAGCCCCAGTAATAATGCTAAGCTCATTGCCGCGAGCGTTTATATGCATAAGAGATACGTGCCCAATGTCTGGCATGATGGCATCTAAAGGCTGAGCCTTCATCCTTCTCGTCTCGGCATCGGCTGGAGCCTGACTATAATCCATGATTATCTTAGCCGTACCAAAGTTGCTGACATTATCCCTATCTTTAGTATCAAGCAGCACATCGGCTTCAGATGAGAATAGAAGTTGATGATAAGCATGGACATTGTAAAGGCTATTGATGCGTAAAGAACTCACTAATAAATCATAGGTTTCTTTGCGGGCTTCAAAGCTATATACATGCCCTCTTGGACCAACTATCCTAGCGAGATACATAGTGTAATAGCCGAAGCCAGAACCAATATCTATCACTGTATCGTTTGCTCTGACAAAGCGATACATTATGGTGCTGATCTGACTATCGATATAGCCCTGCCTCAAAATATGAGAACCACGCTTCACGTCTTGAACATTAATTAAAATAGGATCACCAGTATACATCTTTGCAAGAATGATATTCGACCCATAGCAATGCTTATTATTATCAAGCTTATAGTACATCCAAGCTGTTATGCCCATACCCCCAAACATTACGAGAATACCAAAGGTAAAAGTAAGGTAAAACCAGATCTTCCTCCTGCTCATCCCGCTCGTACTAATGGGAGCATTCATGCCAACTAAGCCTGTAGGCCATGGCGCAGGCGCAGGATCGCCTGCCTGAGGAGGCGATCCTGCAGTAGACTGCTGCTGCCCCTCCTGTTGCCCTTCCTTCTTAGCGGTGCCACCATCATCTTGATCACTTTGCGTGTACTTCTTCAGCCACTCGAGATCAAAGTCATCATCATCGTCATCATCCCAAATGCTGCGCCGTTTCTTCTCTTCATCCTTTTTTGACGAACCATCATCACCGCGCCACCAAGGCTCTTCACTCGAATCATCGGCTTTTTTACCCTTATGGGTATCTGATTCTTTTTTACCCTCTAGCCTTTTGTCTCGAATCTTTTCAGCAGGAGTTTTACGCTTGGGAGACTTATCATCCTCCTCCCCCCAATCTATTTCGTCCCAAAAACTCTCTAATTTGTCCTTATCCTTTTTTGCCATATCAAACTAATAATCGAACTCAATTACAAATAAAAACAAATAATACGTTAATAGAAAATCTAAACACCATTCACTACTATTTGCAACTCCTCAAGAGAACTAAATATTCAAATATAATCAAGCTTAGCGCGAGGAGAACAAGTGATGAGCTTGATTGCAAAAACTTGAATAGGCCTTTTCTACAAATAATCTATGAGATTAACACAATATTTGCAATCCAATTGTCGATCATTATACAACCAACACTGCTAGGACGCACGTATTTATTGGTAATCCCACACTACCCCTAGGCCTCACTGTCAACCATATTATGTTCATTCAATGAACTCTGACATACAGATCCCAAATAAGAGTCACATAAAATTGAAACGAAGTAGATAAACCAAAGTAAAATCAACCTCATGGAAACAAGCGGATACATATCAAATTGTAAAGCAGCGGTATTTAGAAATGAAATCAGATATCATATGAGTAGAGCCTACTTACCGCTCAAAGAATCCTTCAGTAACTGAATCACAAAATCCACAAGCATCTTGACATTGGCCACCATGTTATTGATAAATTTATTGAGAAATTCCTCTATTGTATGATCATCAGTTACCAAATAACTATTACTAATAGGTAATTGGCTTGCACTTTTAAATTTAAAGCTAGAGATCATGTCTTTAGGTTTTAGCCCCCTCTCCCTGATTATCTTGCCGACAGTTTTATTTTGACCGTCTTCATCTAGCCTTTTAACTTCATCGAACTTACTCGCGTTCGCCTGCTCTATCTTATCTTTATTAATTATCTCACTCTCTTCCGGTGATGGAATGGCATCAGAATTGGCACATATCCTTATATCCCCTCCTCTAGCTTCCATACTCATACTATTGCCTTGATATGAAGCCAGCCCCGTATCACTCAACTGCGATGATACCAGTATAACAAAAGCAAACAGAGACTCTAACATCTTATTTTTGATTAAAACCACTTATGTTCTCTGAATGGTAGAGGTATTGAGCTTGACTTACAACTAAATAATGAAGCCATCCCCTAACTTTCTATTCATCAATCTATCTTCTTATATCTCTAATATTAAGTTTATGCTTAGAAAATGTCTCAGAGAATGTATGCCTTCCGCTACCATTAGCAACAAAAAATAGATTGTTATGCCATTTAGGGTGCAGAACTGCCAATATTGAGCCCTTCCCAGGATTACAAATGGGAGTCGGTGGCAACCCAGAATGCAGATAAGTGTTGTACAAGGAGTCGTGCTTCAAATCACGATAGGTAACTCTACGATTGAACGCCTCGCGCCCCATAGTCATACCATATATTACAGTAGGATCGGCTTGGAGCCTCATACCACCTTTCAATCTATTTAGATATACAGAAGCGATTGAAGGTTTCTCGTCATCAAATACAGACTCTCTCTCCACTATCGATGCCAAGATGAGAGCTTCTCCTATCCCAGCAATCATGTCATCAACCCTTGCATCACGTTTTGGCCACTCAGCCAACAACAAATCATTCATGGCCTGCTGCATGCGATGAAGTATATCAAAATCAGTCATACCATAAGTATACTTATAGGTATCAGGTAGGAAATATCCCTCTCGCAGCTTAGTATTATAACTAACTGTCGCTGGTAATATCGAATTGGTTGTTCGTAACAGCTCTATAAGCTGATTGAGCGTATAACCCTCAGGTATAGTGATTTTATGTTGAACAACCTCGCCCCTTATCATTTGATATAAAATAGCCAGCATATTAACTGATGGCACAAGCTTATATTCACCAGCTTGAATTGGTTTATGATGAATATAATAGATTAAATGATATAGGCCATAAAACACATACCTATTAATACTCGCTCCATTTTTGTTTAGCAAATCAGCAATCTTCGGAACTGATGTTCGATTTGGGATAATGACCGTTATTTCATGCTCTATACTGAGCATGAAGGCCAAGCGATAAACCAAAATAGCAAATACAAAAAAACATATAATTGCCGTTATTAAAAACCATTTGACTATTTTACTAGCAGTAGTCCCCATTTGCCTCTATTACAATAGTATTTACAGTTCGTGTCTACATAAAGAGTGATACCAGTTTCCCACATAAAATGAGCTCCAAGCCAAATACATAGGTATGAGAGGATACATCCAGATTTACCGGAGGCATCGTCATGAAGCATTGCTGTGAGCGACGAGAGAGCAGCAGTTAAAAGCGGGAACTTTGATATGATGACAAATAAATCCATTGTACATGCAATAGATACCAAGACAAACGAATAAACGAATAAGTTTGTATAAGGCCGTGCTCAGGCCAATACGTTACAAATAATCATTTATTTTTGTAATGATAACACCCCTTGAGACGGATAGTCTTTCATACTATAGCCACTCGCCACATCACTCACTTTACCCCCCTTCTTCGAGCCTATGGGCATAGGGCATTGGCTAGCACTGCCAGCTCCACCACTAGCTTCTCCTTGCCTATGCTCGCACTGGTTCACCATATCCCTTTGTATCAGCACGGTTTGGATTATGTTGGCAACATCGCTATAACCCTTCTCAACTGCAATCTGGAAAGGCGTCTTGCTATGTAGATCCCTCATCCCGATATCTGCCCCAGCCTGTATTAACAAAGACAATATTTTTATATTCCTCATTGTAACCGCAATGATCAAGGCGGTGCTACCATCACCATCTCTTGCATCGAGATTGGCCCCATGATTAATGGCGTATTGAACAGCAAGAACACTGCCAATACGCGTAAAATCAAGTAACGCTCGATTCATATCACTATAGTTACCAATTAACTCAATTATTACGTTACTTGGGGCATTCGCTATATAGTCAGCTGGTCTCTTCCCACTAGTATCAGCTACCATGACGTTGGCATTTGCTGACATAAGCACTTTCATCGCTTCAGTGTTCCTACTCATTGCCGCTAGGTGCATAGCTGTGCGTCCATCATTTGCTATAGAATTGATATTTGCCCCTTTGGTGATCAGGTAACGCAATGCCTTTATTCTATTTACTCTAACAGCATACATCAATGGGGTATAGCCACTATTAGGATCTCGGAAATTTATCTCCCCTCCCCTAGTGAGCAAGGCCTTGATGCTGGATACGTCGTCGGATTTTACCGCAGCAAATAACAGGGTAGAATATTCAGATTTATAAAATGCCTTAGGAAGATGAGAATTTTCCTGACCGTAGTTCTTCTTGCTAATGTCAGCAGGTAAAACATTTTGCCTATAATCGTAAGTGTGACGCGGAAACACTTCTGGCTGGAACTCTTCTAGCATTGCAGTGGTTTCTTCATCCGGCAGGGTAAATTCTGGTAAATCATCATTGTCTGGGTTGCTGATAGCATCCTTCTTGGAAGCATGCCCTTTGGTTGATGGCTCACCTCTATGAGATTGGCCTTTCTGCATCGCACTATCACTCTTGGCGCTACTAGGTTTAGTACTACTCTCCGATGTACTACTAGAAGCTTTATTGGTAAGACCGATACTCTTTTGATCCACACTATTACCGGTAGCAATTTTTATTTCTTTTTCTTTAGGTTTCTCTGCAACCTTCACTTTAGCTCCACTTGGTTTTATGACCTCGTTTGACTTCTCTTCGCTCACTTTGTTCTCTTTATTCCTAGCTTTTTCTTTTTGCTTCTTGTCTGACTTTACCGTCGACTTGTTTATTACACTTGACCCTACCTCTTGCTTAACTTCGCCGTCGACCTTGGCTTGCCCATCTCGTTTCTCTACTTCATTCATATTTATGCTCGTAGTGGTGGCATAGGCATCAGGTTTAGACTCCGTAGTTGGTATTATTTGTGGCGTAATTTGATTCGCAGTCACCCCTCCAGAACCAGATAGCTCAACTGGCACCATAACTGAACTCTCCTCATCTGGCTTCCTATCGGCTTGTAATGGCTTTGCACCCGACTCAGACGGAGGGAGTATCTGTGGTACCTGAATTGGTGGTAAAGATGGCAAGGGTTGAGATAATGGCTGAACATCAGATGGCCTAGCTACGATTGATCCATCTGATCCTGGTGGTAATATTGGCTCTGGCATAGGAGGAACCTGCATATGATTACCACCAGAGGGTGATTGAGGTACGGTGATTGCTGTTGCTGCAGGGTTTGGAACACTACTATTCTTACTACCTTGAGTGCTGGCAGAATCAGCACCATCTTCAGCTCTCGATGTTGGGGTAGATGTAGAATTAGTTGGTAGAGGAGGTGGAGGCAGTGCAACGTTTATGTTATTGCTCAGAGAGGGGCCGCGAGAATTAGCAGTAGACATACCACCAGATGGAGGGGATATCTCTGTGATATTTTGCGAATTAGACTGCCCACCTGGGGATTGCGACCCTGGCACACCTGGTAACGGTGGTAGTGGAGGAAGAGGCGGAACATCGTTAGCAGAAGCAAGAATAGAGGAGCTGATAATAATACTTAGTCCTAGATAGAACAACACGAGCAATAGTTTCCGAATTAAATAATGCAATGAGATAGGAGCAAAGCACAGTTTACCTACTGTGAATCCAATGGGATGAACGGATACACCTGGACCTGCGGAGCGCTTAGTCGCGCAGCGTTGCCGGCGATAGGCTGCGTGGAATGGACAAGCCCACATGGAATAGACGCAAGCCAAAGGCAAAGCAACAGTGGTTAAAAGCTGGAACTTGTATAATAGGGTGTTAAGTGCACTCAACACACATGAACAATGAGCGACAAGGGAGTGGTTAGAAGAGGAAACTGGTATAATATATCGTAGCATCTTTAGCATTCTAGCTCCTTTTCTTCTTCTGAACTGAGTCTCTCTCGTTTATGGTATCTATAGCTATTTTTTTAACAACCTCCATAAGATTCTTTTCTAACCATAATTGCACTCTGTGATTTACCACCTTGATCAACTCATTATCGTCGATATTACTAAAGGTATGATTCACCCCATGATCTCGCCCACCGTGCCCAACACTTTGGGTGGGTCCACCCTGAGCATAAGAGGCATTAGTAGCACCAGTGCCCATTCTCAATCTTGGATCTGGTACAATACTGAGAACAGAATCATCAACGATATCTGTTAACTCCAATATATCTCGATTCACTGATTGTAAAGCATCTCCTGTCAGCAGCTTGCGAACCCGCTCTATCTTGTCCTGCACGGTACCATTATCAGACATAGGGGCATAACACTCTTTATAACTCGGGAAGTTTAACATCTCCTGAAATGTAAGTCTATAGTCGAGCAAGCCATCTCATCAGTTACAAAACGATAATGTATTGAGTTATTATCCACACTGGAATCTTCTGAAAAACAACTAATAACACTTAGATAGCTATTTCTACGGATTTACTTTTGTCCTGCTTGGCTTGTTTGGCTTGTGTATAACTACTATGCAAATCCTCCTTTTGGTAATCATACATGGACTTTACACTACTAACCTCCGTGGCAAAACCAGCTGCCAATTTACCAACTAATTCTAAACTTGCCTTGTTTGGCTCTGTACCAGCATCAGTCGTGGGTTGTATTGTTACTCGTGATTTTTCGCCGAATAGTAAGCGAGCAAAGATATTTGGTTTATATATCTGAATGGTTATTTCAGCACCTTGCTCTTTATCATGAATTTTTATTACGCCCTCACAACCGGTCAGCATATTAAGCCAAGAATTTGATTTGGTAACACTAAAAGTTAAATTTTCATCATTAATAGCTGGAAAG
>CAIOSF010000039.1 GCA_903860855.1 uncultured Alphaproteobacteria bacterium
GATAAAGATCCAAAGCACCAACAGCTGCCGCTATAAGATCTGATCCTAGATGCTTAGATATGCTAGCTTCAACTTCAAGATTATGATTATCACACCCCAGAAAGCGTGGCAAAATACCAAATCTTATTTCAATATATTCAGATATTACTAAATTCATCCACTCAACCACGCTTGATATGAATATACTATCTAGTTGTTTTGAATCGGATCCAGTATTCAGAGTCAGGTCAACACCAAGAGCTTCGGCCTGCTTGATTATCGAGATCATCGCGTTATCGATTAGGTTGCGCACCTTTTCATTAGCTCCATATCCGCCTCTTTTAGCCGCTCCATCTTTGATCAACACAGCTTTGACCTCATCAAGACTAACCTTGGCCTTCCCTAACATATAGAAATTTCGATCAAATAGAGCGAGTTTTGCATAGGTATTACCTATATCTATTAGCAGCAGCAAGTTTCCCCTCATCATTCTTATATTACTAATTACTTGACTATTAGCTTTGAGCTTGGCATGACCTTCTAGCAAGCTCTAAATCATCTGCTGTATCAACCGAGATTGGATAATGACGAACCACAGCTGTAACTATCGACATACCATCCTCCATGGCCCTTAATTGTTCAAGCTTTTCACTTTTTTCTAGGGGACTTGGTGGCAACGACACGAATCTTCGCAAAGACTTAGGCCTATAGGCATATATCCCTATGTGTTTATAACCATTCTCAATTCCTCCTGATGGACAGGGTGATCGAGTGAAATAGAGAGCCCTGCCAGATGGTTCAGCCACTATCGCCTTGACGACGCTTGGATTATGAAAATCGCTTTCCTGATGAATTTTTGCAACAGCCGTGACAATATCACAATAGGCATGATTCCGGAAGCATTCGTGTGTTTTTATTATCACTTCTGGATCGATAAGTGGCATATCTCCTTGTAGATTTATTATGCAATTAAATGATGATACTAAATCACCAAGAGAGGCGAAGACCCTATCTGTACCTGAGGTCAAATCTGGTGATGTTATCACGGCATCGTAACCATAATCCTTAGCAACTCCATATATCTCGGGCCCGTCGCATGCTATCAATACCCTACCAATTCCTGCTTTCTTTGCCTGTTCTGCTACTCGAATCACCATTGGTTTACCACCGATTATGGCCAATGGCTTATTTGGCAATCTGATCGCTGCCATCCTAGCAGGAATTACAATTATTGTGGTCATATTAGCCATCTCACTGTATAAATTGCTCGTTATTAATGGATTTTTATTACGGCAATACTAACCACATGTTAGAGCGCGGGTCAATCATCGAAAGAGTGAATCGTATTGAAAATATCGATGAGCAGCTAAAATCGATTTTTATTGAATGGCTGAAGAGGTTACAACAACAGCGCCATTATTCCAGCCATACGATAAGAGCCTATGGTACAGATCTGATAAATTTTATTGAGTTCATTAAAAATCATTTGGGAGAAATAGTGACTCTCTCAAATCTTGATTTACTTTCGCTACAGGATTTCCGTTCTTGGTTAGCAGATCGTAAACGCAATGATATCCAGAACGTATCAAATGCAAGGTCTCTTTCTGTGATTCGTAATCTATATATCTATTTGCATGATTTCCACGGAATCAGCAATCAGGCAATATCAAACATAAAAATTGGAAAAATCAGCAAGCCATTGCCTCGTGCCCTAGAAGAAGATTTGGCAATAAAGGCAGTGAAAGCTATGGCTAGTATGGCTGAGGAACCGTGGATAGGTTGGCGCGATACCGCTATACTAACAATGTTATACGGTAGTGGTATGAGAATAGGAGAGGTACTGAGTGCCAAGAGAGCTGATGTTAATATTGACTATCATGACAATGAACGAGATCAGAAGCTTAACGATGTTGTGGACTCAAGCAATAATACACGAATGGATTCAAGATTAGAGCAAGGAGAACAAGCTCCTAGCGCTAGGAGCTTGTCCTCCATAAGTGACACATGTGATGGACAAGCCCCAGGCGAAGTCAAGGGGCGAGGTCCGAAGAGCGACGATGCTATAAGCTTGAATCCGCATGTAATGGACAAGCCCCAGGCGAAGTCAAAAGCGTCTAGAAGCACTGGTTTCATACTGATAATGGGTAAGGGAGGCAAAGAACGAATGGTGCCACTATTGCCAATTTCCTGCATAGCAATTGCAAGCTATATCCAGCACTGCCATTACACAATAGATGGGCTTTTGTTTTTAGGTATGAGAGGCGAACCAATGAACCCAGATGTTTTTCGTGCTCGCATACGCAAGCTCAAGAACGCCATAGGATTACCTCCTCACACATCCCCCCATGTTTTTCGTCACAGCTTCGCAACTCACTTGCTTAATAGAGGTACTGATTTGCGAGTGATTCAAGAATTGCTGGGGCATAGCAGCCTCTTGGCAACGCAGAGGTATACTAAGATTAGTATGGCCAAGTTGCTAAAAGAATACCATAAGTTTCATGGCAGGAACGATATCGACCAATAACTGACCTTACGCAAGAACAATACTGAGAGCTGCAAAATTCCTGGACTTCACTAAAAGGTACTATGCTGGTTTTGACCAGGTTTTATTAGGTTGTTTCAAAATCTATGCGTAAGGTGAACCATTAAGAAGAGATTCCTCATATTCTCTTGCTATTTGCCTCATCTGCAATAAAATCTGGCGGGAAATTATTTAGCTATGTACACAAGAAACCATGAGCAGATTAATAGATTTATCGATAGTTGAAGCTATCAAATTATTAAAAAAGCGAGAGGTGTCTTCTGTGGAATTGGCAGAAGCTCATATTGCCCGCATCAAAGAAAAAAGTTCATTAAACGCATTCATTGAAGTAACAGAGGAAAAAGCCTTAGAACAAGCCAAGGCTTGTGATGCCAGAATTAAATCAGGTAATGCTCATCCTCTAGATGGAATACCAATCGGAGTTAAGGATCTCTTCTGTACAAAAGGTATACGCACAACAGCAGCCTCTCATATTCTCCATAATTTCATTCCAGAATATGAATCAACCATCACGCAGAAATTATTTGATGGAGGGGCGGTATGTCTAGGTAAAACCAATATGGATCAGTTCGCCATGGGTTCCGCAAACGTCACAAGTTATTTTGGTAATGTCATTAGCCCCTGGAAAAGACAAACTGGCGATACAGCCCTAGATATAGCTCAGATAGTTCCAGGTGGCTCTTCTGGCGGTTCAGCAGCGGCTGTAGCATCCGGTATGTGTATGGCAGCGATCGGAAGTGATACTGGTGGATCGATAAGACAACCAGCAGCATTTTCTGGTATAGTTGGGATCAAGCCAAGCTATGGTAGATGTTCTCGCTGGGGAATTATAGCTTTCAGCAGCTCTCTGGATCAGGCTGGAGTCCTAGCCAAGTCCGTTGCCGATTCAGCCATAGTATTACAACAAATGTGTGGTCATGATCCGAAGGAGTCGACGTCAGCCAATCTACCAGTTCCTGATTTCCTAGCAGCAACTAAAAGAGGTGTCAAAGGCCTGAGAGTTGGCATCCCGAAAGAGTACAAGATGGATGATATGAACAGCGAATTGATATCACTATGGCGCCAAGGGGAGGAGTGGCTAAAAGATGCTGGAGCCGTGATCGTTCCGATTAGCTTACCACATACCCCCTATGCATTGCCGGTATACTATATAATAGCTCCGGCCGAAGCGTCATCTAATTTAGCAAGATATGACGGGATACGGTATGGCCTGAGGGTCGCGAGACAGGGGCAAAATCTATCTGATATGATATCTGAAACAAGAGCTACTGGATTCGGTGCAGAAGTAAAAAGACGTATTATGATCGGCACCTATGTATTATCATCTGGCGCTTATGATGCATATTATACTAGGGCTCAGCGGGTACGCAGACTGATAAGTGATGATTTTAAACTAGCTTTTAATGATATAGACGTAATCCTTGTCCCAACAGCCCCGTCTACCGCCTTTGCGATTGGAGAAAAAAATGACGATCCTATTATCATGTATTTAAATGATGTGTTCACCGTACCAGCTAGCCTAGCTGGCCTTCCGGGAATTTCTGTTCCAGTCGGCGTCAGCTCTAAGGACGGACTGCCGTTCGGCTTGCAGTTGATCGGACGGCTTTATGATGAGGAAACAGCTTTCGCAGCTGCTTCAATTGTGGAAAAAGCCAGTGGGTTTAAGGTACAGACCAAGGGATGACAATATTGGGAATAGGTTGCGACATAGTAAATATTATACGAATATCCTATGTATATGAGAAATATGGTGACAAGTTCTTGCATAAGATTTTAACTTCCTATGAGGCCTCCATCTGCTGCCTCATAAAAGAAGAGAGAGAGCGCTATTCTTATTTGGCAAAGCGCTTTGCTGCCAAGGAAGCCTATGCTAAAGCTATGGGAACAGGCATCAGTGAGGGCTTGGCATTTACGGATATTGAGATTAGAAATGATAATCATGGTAGGCCATATATTGTATTGGTTGAGAACTCGGCTTCTCTTCAAAGAGAGTCTATTGATATCCATTTATCACTGTCTGATGATTATCCGACTGCAATTGCTTATGTTGTTATATCAACACATTAGGTGAGAACCATCTCTTGTAAAATGGGGTTCTAGACTTTTTGGTTGATTATTTGCTATGATTACAAATAGTACATACACCAGCGCGAAAAAGACCAACCATATGGTAAAAACCGTAACGAAATTTAACGTACCGTGCTACTTCGCCGGAAAAAAATCGCAAGTCGCAATATACATAGGAGAGCCGGAACAAACTCATCATCCTATATTCTTCCAAGCCAAGTTCATTCAAGATGAGAGAGGTGGGGTAATTCCACAAGAAATTATGGATAGTCTTTCGAAGCTAAAGCAGTTGGCTGTGGAAAATGGCGTCCCATTCGAAGAATTATGTCGTTATGCTTTGTCGTCTTTATCTAGCAATGGTGACGATGGTGGAGCCGCTCCTACTCCTCAACAAGTGGAGGCATCTCCCGAACCAGCCAAGATACCACCTACTGAGACCACCACACCTGCTGCCGATACTGAAGTTGTCGCTGATGCCATACCAGCCACCAACATTCCCGCTCCCGTGGAGTCTACCTCTGCCTCGACCACTCCTTCTGCAAACATTGCTGAAGAGATGGTTAGTGCTAGCGCAATAGCGAAGGTTGCTAAAGAAGTCCCAGCTTCTCCAACAGATGATCCCGTTATAGCTCCTGAAACACCTGAATCGAAAAGCGATCCTATTACTGATGCTACTCTGGTACCAGAAAAAGCGATGGTACCAGCTGAGACAGCCATACTGTTTCCTACTGAGGTTGCGGTCTCAGGAGAGAGTCTCGTTGCCGTAGAGGCACCTACAGCAACTGCACCCATTGAAGTAGTTGCCCCTATTGCTACCCCTGCCACTGACACTGGGGTAGCAATAGGGGCCGCACCTGCAACCCAAAACAAAACAAAGACAGATGAGGCGTAAAAAAACTATATAAAGAAAGAAGCAGCATAAATAGTAAAATAACCCCCTTCCCTATTGCAAATAGCACTGAAATAAGTTATCTGTTTACACTTACTCTAAATGCTCAAGTAACGGTTAAGAAATGAAGATCGATGAGGTGAGATCAATGCAGGTAGCTGATCTCAGAAAAATGCTATTGGAATTGAAACGAGAACTCATGAATATAAGGTTTCGGGTCAAGATGGCAGCCGATAATGTTCTGTCAGGCAAGATTGGCAAGATAAAAAAGGACGTGGCCAGAGCGATGATGACCTTAAGAGAAAAAGGAGCTAAGCACTAACAGATCGTTTAATTATAGTTACATATGGAGTGGTTATGGTTTTTTATTACTTGTAATAGACCTTGGTATCCACTATAAGAGTATTCAGTTTAGTATGTATTCTGCAAAATTTTAGCTACCTGATAGCTAACATGCGGCTACATCTTTAATTAAAAAGATAAGAAGACAGATAATATTTATAGATAGCGTAATATGCCAAAGAAAGTCTTAGAAGGAGTGGTAGTGGGAGATAAAGCCGACAAGACCATATCAGTTCTTGTTGAAAGAGTTGTAAAACACCCTAAGTATAAGAAAATTATTAAAAAGCATAAGAAGTATGCCGTGCATGATGCTGATAATAAACACAAAGTGGGTGATATAGTCTCGATAATAGAGTCAAGACCTATATCAAAGAACAAACATTGGACTCTCCTGAGCGCCGATGAGCAGCAAGCTATATAGGAGCAAAGAAAGAATATGATATATCTAGGTACGATTTTAGACGTGGCCGATAACTCTGGAGCAAAGAAAGTAAAGTGCTTCAAGGTGATAGGAGGAAGCGGTAAGAAATGTGGTCATATTGGTGATCAAATCGTTGTCTCAATCCGCAAAGCCGATCCGCACAGCAAAGTGAAGGCTGGACAAGTATACAGAGCCGTTATAGTTAGAGTTGCCAAAGAAGTGCGTAGAGCTGATGGCTCTTACATACGATTCGATGGTAATGCTGCTGTACTCATCAATAAGCAACTAGAACCAATCGGCTCCAGAATCTTCGGTCCGATACCCAGAGAGTTGAGGGCTAAGAATTTTACTAAAATAGTTTCATTAGCTCCGGAGGTTTTGTAAATGTCTAGCAGAAACAACTGTAAATCAAACAGTAACAAGATGCGCTTCAAAA
>CAIOSF010000040.1 GCA_903860855.1 uncultured Alphaproteobacteria bacterium
GCAGCACCGGCAGAGAGCAGCAGAGCAGAAGGAACAGCAGGCCCGGGAACAGGCCGAGAAGCAACAGCTCTTATGCGAGCAGTTGGCAGCGAGATTATTGTTGCAAGAAAAAGAACAACAAGAACTGCGTGCAAAACAAGCCCTGGCAGGCTGGATACGACGCAGAGATGAATTCCTGGAGAAACAGCGGAAATATCAAGAAATAGTGCTATTTTGAATCGGGCCTTTGAGATTCTGTCCCATCCGATTAAATCACTAGAATATATTGTTGCAGAGTGGAATTTAGTCAATGACCCAGAAACCATAGCTGGTTTAATTGAATTAAACCAAAGGGTGTTTAATATCTTAAGTATGCAGAATGATGGTTGGAGTGACGATGGGGATGGCGGTACTATCCAAGATGGTGGAGATGGCACTCAGGCCATGGGGCTGGACCGTGTGGATGGTGATGGTAGTGGTGACATTGGACGGATTACGGCTATAGACTCCCTTGTCTACGAGCTAACACAAGAGATTGGTGTTCTTTTGCAGAATGCTGAGGCCAAGATTGTGTCACAAAATTGGCAAGACGCCGCTCATTTGTTTATGAGAATAAAATCGATACAGACTGTGTTGCTGAAGCTGGGTGCTACTGTTTAATTTATGAGTACGTCGTTTCTCCCAGTATCGATAATAACTTAACTATCTACAGCTGCTGGTAGTGTTGGACGCTTAAGAGTTAAGTGAATGATTGTTGCGGGATCTTACGAAGCATGCACTTTTAGATCCTGCGATGCAATGGATAGATCGGAAGGTATAGTTGGATGAACCTAGGATGACAGAAAGCTAAATTTCAACTTCTTCAAACTCCACGAGGGCTAGCTAGCAGACAGTAACCCTCTTGCGACAACGACTTTTATACTCCTAAATCGGTAGTGTGGGTGGCATCATGAGATGGTGAAAGAGTAGGAGGGGGGTATGCTTGATGAGACATAATACCTATGCACACTACCTGACTGCAGGCTATACTCTATATACTAACAATGCAAGAACTTTTCTTACTTTTTGATATAAAATTGATATCAAATGTTTTTATATCTATTTCCCAATCTAAAAGCACCAGCTAAATGGCGCTTTCAAGCCTTTGTTCTTTATGGTTTCTTTATTAAAGTATGGAAATTTAATTTTCCAGAGAGGCTCGCTCCCTAGTCCACTTGCAGCCCTTGCCCCAGAATTAATCGAGCTCATGATTGCGACGAAGTTTATTTGATGTCCACTCTCTAATCACTTAGTCTTTTTAGAACTTCATCCGAGATTGTGAAATTTCCTGTCACATCCTGTACGTCATCGCTCTCTTCAAGTATATCGATAAAACGCATGATCTTTTTGACTGACTCAAGGTCAAGATCTACTGTTACATTTGGTCGCCACTCAATTGCGGCTCTCATCGGTTCGCCATATCTATCCTCCAGCATATCTTTCACGGCATGGAAGGACTCAATATTCGTTATCACTTCTATTTCTCCATCGCTCTCCGTGCAATCGTCAGCTCCTGCATCAAGAGCGGCTTCAAGCATGGTATCATAATTTATTTTCTCTGAGCTGTATGAGATGGAGCCAATTCGTTTGAACATATAGCCAACGCAACCGGTCTCACCTAGGTTACCACCATATTTACTAAATGCTGATCTAACTTCACTTGCAGTTCTATTCCGATTATCTGATAGGGCTTCAACAATAAATGCGGTGCCGCAGGGGCCATAACCCTCATATCTAATTTCTTCGTACTGGTCGCTAGGCTCATTTGATGTAGCCTTCTTTATAGCATTCTCAACTTTATCTTTTGGCATATTAGCTTCGCGTGCGGCTATCATGGCAACTCTCAATCTGGGATTGAGCTGGGGATCGGGCAGGCCGCTCCGGGCTGCTACTATTATCTCCCTTATAACTTTTGTAAAGACCTTCCCGCGTTTTTTATCTTGGGCACCTTTACGATGCATAATATTTTTAAACTTTGAATGACCGGCCATCTAAATAAACTTGAATCAACTGGTTAACGCTAATAATCCTCTTAACATCTAGCAGTTGCTCTGGATTTTAGCAAGAGCCCTATTCGTATCGTAGTCTTAGGTATGGCTCTGTCTTTAGCTTTTGAGATTAATTAGAGAGGGAGTTTTGAGGCCATTTGAAGCTAATTCTCACAGATGAATTTTATTGTTGAATCTTAGTTCATTCTCTACTATAACTGCAGCTGATCCCTATATTAATGAATGTTAGTTGAAGATGGAAATGTTTGTCGAATTTTTACATATAGCCCCCTTGTTGATCATAGCTTTGTTATTCGCCGCTCCGAAGGTCGCGAGCTTTATCTTCAAGAAAAAAATAGTTGTGCCAGCCGTTGATTCTATTGTTCTTGTGCTAGCGTCCGTTGGTATTGCCGCTGGTAGTAATGCTCACCATGCTTTCGAGCATATGATTGACCCTTGTTTTGGTTATGCTGCTATTTTGATTGTTCTAGCTGCTAAATTAGCCTCTATGTCTTCCAAGGCTATTGCAAGATTATAGTCTTCAGAGATTATTAAATTCTTAAGTCTTTGTGCTTTTTCTGTGGTTGACTGCACTTATATGTATCTCCATCATTCCCAGGGTCATTCGCATTAACAGGATGTTTTGGATGGGTGTTGCGAGAGAGTTTAGGGTTGTTGAACTTGAAAGGCTATCGGTTGATGGACGAATGGGTGTTGTGCCGATCTTGTTGAGTTAATCCATTAGTTGTATTCAATTGCCGGTATGTCTTTTTTTGAAATTATCCTCATAACAGTAGTGGCGGTTTTGATTCTAAAGCCTACTGAGATGGTGAGTGCTATGAGGATAATTGGTAGATTCATTGCGAGAATGAGGGTTTTGTGGCACAGTTGCAGTAATAACATCACTAAAGATGTTGATCGCATTATAGCTGATTTAGATGTCAATGGGGATAATGACCGCATTAGTGGCCGAGGTCGCGATGGTTGTAGCGATGAAGGGGTTGATGATCGTAACAAGTGATTTATCCCAGATCGTCAGAGCTTATGACATAAGGGGGAAATATGGCATAGACCTTTTTAAGCATCACGCCTATTTTTTGGGTTTAGCTTTTGTTATATCTCTGGCTACAGCGCCTCTAGCACAAGTGATATCTCATCACAGATTAAAGAAAAATCCCCACATCTATGGGCGTCTCTTAGGTGCTAATTCTGGCCGTGATGAAGATATACTATTTTATAGGGCATGATTGCCGCCCAAGTTCTATTTTGCTCTACACAGAGCTGACTCGTGGAATACTGGATGGTATCGAGCTTATCTCAAGTAATTGTATTGCTGACATATCTTGTAATACGAAACCCAGCAAAACTGGTATTCAAATATCATACTATCAATTAGGATTAATTCATACACCGATGCTATACTTCGCTTGCGGTAGGAGGAATAGCGGCCTTGTTGTCACTGCATCTCATAACCCAAATAGAGTATAATGGCTTCAAGATGGTATGGCGTGGTTCACCTCTATATGGTGATAGACCGCAGATAATATTAGATGATGCCCGTCGATATTGTGGTAAGTTTGATTCGATGGATGGGCAGAGGATGGAGGCGGTCGCCATCACTACCTTAAATGATATTAGTATAACGATTAATTATGTGCAGCACGTATGCGGTGCATTAAGAGATGCAAGTGCGTTTGGGGAAAATGGGGTTAGAAAAATGAAAATCCTCTGGGATCTAGCGAATGGAGCGACTTATGATGTTATAACGCTATATAATATCTCAAATGACTGAGTGGCATGGCGCCTTTATCGAGCACAAGGTGATCAATGCAGGTAGCAATAACCTTGTCTATGATGAAGATTTGGGGCGCTCTACTTTGATAGAAGAGCAATTTGATCTTGCTATTAAATTTGATCAAGATGGTGATAGAATAGAGTTGATACATAGTGATGGAATGGTTCTGGGTGGCGAAATTGTTTTGGTTTTACTGGCCCGCTATCTCTATAATCCTCGTGCCAATAACCATGGGGTGGAGGGTCGTAAGACAAAAATGCAGCAAGAAAAGATTATCGTAGATATTAAAACCAGCGCAACGATCATTCACTATCTAAGGCAACTTGGATTCAACGTGATTGTTTGCCGTACAGGTCATGTCTTTATTAAAGAAAAAATGCGGGAAGAGCAGGCTATTTTGGCTGGAGAGGCGAGTGGTCATATATATCATGCTCATGTACTATCTTATTCTCCTTTCGTTCCAGAGATGGCGGATGGAATTGCTGGTGAAATGGACAATCTTTGGGGCAAGTCAAACGAAGCAGAAGAATCTGAGGTGCAGTCAAATGAAATATGTCATTACGATGACGCCGTGTTTGCGGCCATGC
>CAIOSF010000041.1 GCA_903860855.1 uncultured Alphaproteobacteria bacterium
AAGAACATTTCCATAAATCCTAAAGTTTGACCAAACCTTAAAAGTACATCCTTTTGTAACCGTACTCCCAGCGCTATCGGTCGAGCCGCATTTACCACCAAATGAAACCACAGGAGTTTTTAGCAATGAAAAAACATACTGCTCTATTGCTCCTTCGCCGGCAGTTAAACCATCAATAACGGGACAAATTATCCAAGTAAGGGGCGAGGTAATGCTAGCATCACATCCATTCGATGTTGCATCAATTGCCATAGTTGGGCTAATAGCGTTAGCTTTAGGAGGCGCAACTATATTTAAAGCTAAAAATACAAACAAAGATAAAGATCCCACAACCCAAAATGATTTTACTTTACTCAATACCATTGCTTAAATTCTATACCATAACCATTGTTTTTTTAAGAGATAAAAATTTATTCATAAAAATGTGACTTGTTGATTTAACTCTTTCTTATATATATAGTATCAATAAATGAACTCATTAAATAAATATAAAAAATTAAAAACTAAGCCCTTATTCATTGTCGTCTTGGTGATTGCTAGTATTGTGACCATATCAGCCACAAGCACGAATCGGGCCTTCGCCAGAGGGATACCGAGACCACAGAATACATCATCTACCCCTTCAGCTTCAACGCCTGGGCCTACACAATATAAATGCGGTGAAGGCTCGAATGCGGTTGAGACTTCCATAGACCTAGGGTGTACAGGCAAAGGAAATCCTATACTAGATATGTTATTTGCTGCAATAAGATTCTTATCAGCGGGAGTAGGAGTTGTGGTTGTCTTCTCGACCATTCTCGCAGGTATCCAATACACCACATCCAGAGATAATCCAGAATCTACGCAAAAAGCTAAGGGAAGATTGGTCTCAAACGTAATAGCTCTAGTAGTTTTTGTTTTTGCTTATTCTATAATGAATTTCTTGATTCCTGGAGGGTTCTTTAACGGATGATAGCTCACATATTTAACATTTTTGCATCAGACTGCTCTTTCAGTGGAGGAGCGTTTCTAACTCTGCCCCATTGGTATCAATACCTAGGTGGAGCTCTTGATGCAAATAATTCATGCGTCCCAGTAATACATAAGCTTACTGATATATGGCTAATTTTACTTGCGGTAATAGACATGCTTCTTCAGCTGGTGGCATTCATAGCAATTATTATTGTTATTTATGGAGCTGTTCAGCTTCTAAGCAGTCAGGGGCAGCCAGATAAGGTTGCTAGGGCTAGGACAACTATCATAAACGCTCTTGTGGGAGTTGCGATTTCCATCAGTGCCGCCGGAATGATTGCATTCTTAGTGGGGCAGCTATGATTAGTTTGCTCAGGCAATTTGCAGCTAATAGTAGCAGGGTTAATATTCCTGGAAATCAGTGCAGTGGAACCTGTAGCGATACTGGACTGCCCGGAAGTGCAGTTACAAACGGGACTATCTCTAATCTCCTTCAAATTGCTTTTGGTATTATCGGTGCCGTCGCAGTACTTTATATTGTTATAGCTGCCCTTCAATTAATTACATCAGGAGGCAACCCTGAATCTGCTAAGAAGGCCAGAGAAACTATAATATACGCTGTC
>CAIOSF010000042.1 GCA_903860855.1 uncultured Alphaproteobacteria bacterium
AATCGCCATGTTGATCACTGTATGTTTAACAAAAAAATATCACCCTCTCAAGATAGCGAAGCTATATATAGCAATATTTAGTTCATGCCTATTGTTTGTACCATATTGGTTCTATAACGTTATGAACTTGTTTTTACTATCTTGTTTGCAATTTGCAATATTTATTCCTGGTTTGTGCATGTCGGGAATAGAAATAACTTGTTTTAAATATATGCCAGTTGGAAAGCGCTATACCATTTTAGCGACGATATTTGGAATATCTGCTGCATTATCATATATGATAACCTCATTTAGTCTTATACCCTTAACCCAACATTTCGGGTCATATGGTTTGTGGTTTATTTTAGTACCTATGACCCTGTGCTATATTTATAGTATTAGTTATATGACAAAATTGGAGAAGAAAAATGGCAGGTATGACTATTATCCGGAGATAATTGATATTTTAGACATAACATCATCAGAAAAAGCAGTAACAGACTATAACTTTAAGAATCCAATAGAATACCAGGGTTACAATGATCATAGTCAGTATGAAGATGAGCTGATATCTAAACTTAGGATAGTTAATCAGCAAATGAGAAATAAACAAATTACAAAGCAGATCGATCTCAAGTTGGTGGAAAAGGCGATAATATTTGCGAAGAAATGGCATGATGGCCAACTCAGAAAAACTGGTGAGCCATATTATACTCATCCACTGGCAGTAGCTAACATAGTTGCAGAATTTTGTCCAAAAACAGATGTAATTGTTGCAGCTATACTACATGATGTGATTGAGGATAGCCCTTGTTCAGTTATATTGATAGAGAGTGAATTTAATCCTAGAATAGCAGATATTGTTTATCGTCTTACTAGAATCAGGATTGATAAAGATGGGAACAAGATAAAACTAACAATTGCGGCATTAATGAAGACTTAAAGAAATTAGATGATAAAGAAGCTATGTTGATCAAAGAAATAGATAGATTACATAATCTTGAAACCATTGGCAATTTTAGCCAAGAAAAACAAGAAGATACAGCTCATGAAACTTTGGATAATATCATCACAAATGTGGCTTATACAGTGGATAATTATAATATTGATGATAAGCTAAGTTTAGAAAGTAAGTTACTAAAAGAGTGTCAAACTATTTTGGATAAAAATAGTAAGTAGAGACACTGTATTTTTGATTTTAAAAATACTATAGCTTCAGATAAAACTTGCTTTATGAAGCCTATGTAAAATGCCATGCAAATCAATGATGATATAAAAAAAATCAAGACAATCAATCAGATAATCAATATATTAAGCTTTGATTCTCAGACAATAATGCCTGAAAGTGGTGTAGAACAAAGAAAAGAGAAATTTAGAGTTATATAAAAGATCTTTGATCAAGTATAAAACTGTAGATCGAAAATTGATAAACGCTATAGCAAGTAGTAAAATAGAAACAGAAATGTTATGGAGAGAAGCGAGAAAATATAATGATTTTCATATAGTTGCTAGTAATTTTAGTAAGATGATAGACTTATACAGAGAATATTCAGCGATTATGTCTAGCTATTACAATAGTAGTAAATATGAAAGTTTAGTATATCACTATGATTATGGTTGCTCGGTAAATACCATAGAAAAAGCATTTAACGGCATCAAAGACGAAATTCTAGGATTAAGAGAAAATGTTTTAACAAATCAGCAAAAACATCATCAAGACATTTTTGAGAAAACAAGAAAATTTGAGCTTAATAGCACTAATCAAGCCTTTTTACAAAAGCTTAGTCAAGTCACAGGGTTTGATCCGAAGAGAGGCTATATTGGATATGGCATACATCCATGATCTAGTGGCTCTTATGATGATGTGAGGATTACAGGATCACAAAATAAGCACATACCACGTATAATAGAGAGCATCATACATGAGTCTGGTCATGGAATATACCTACAAAATCTACCATTGAAGCATAAAAATGACTTAATTGGTAATGTGGCTGGTTATTTAATAGATGAAAGCCAAGCATTGCTTTGGGAACATTGTGTTAGTAAAAGTATGAAATTTTCCAAGTTTTTAGCAAAAACTATATACGAAGTGTTTAATATCACTATTGGTGAGTATGATTATTTTATAACAGCAAATTACGTGAGATCAAGAAGTACGAGGGTTGAATGCGATGAGCTGTCTTATGCCCTACACATTATGATGAGATACGAAATAGAAAAGAATTTGATAGAAGGTGATATAGAGGTTTATGATATACCCAAAATGTGGGCATTTCTCTCAAAAGATTATGGTATTGATTGTAGCGAATAC
>CAIOSF010000043.1 GCA_903860855.1 uncultured Alphaproteobacteria bacterium
AAAATTGACTCTTACTTCTTGTGAGCCACGAATCTGAAGATTGCCACTAGGCAAAATCCGAATTACCGTTACAGCGACAGTTGTACTTATTACCTCTTGTCGATTAATTTTCCCTCCACCATTGGATGAAGTTTTTGAATTCAAAGCAACTAAATTTCCCGCTTCTCCTGGTATAGCCTCGTTAACAGCCCTCTCTAACCCAAACAAACTCGGCATACCCATTGAACTACCAGATGTTCTACTTTTTTGTGTGTTATTACTGATCTGAGCCTGATCTTGTACTGACACTACCACTGATAACACATCCCCAATTTTACGTGATTTAAAAAACGAGCGTGAGTTTGGACTCCAAATGCTATTTGCTGGCTGACCACCATTGTCATAATAAGAACCCCTCCGTCCACCATCTCCTCTTGGAAGTTGCCCTGGAACTCCGCTATATCCGGCTTCATCAAACTGAGGCTGACCATCTGGCTGATATCCGGGATATGATAATTTCGCAGCTGCCTCTATCTGAGCCTTTTTGGGATCGAATGCTGGATCTTCATAAACCTTTGGTTTAGTTAAGCCTGGTAACCTGCCAACGTCCCCCAACCTTTCGGACATTATATCACACCCCCCTGCCATGATCATGGCGGCGACAAGTGATAGACAAACTCTTAACGTTCTCATTCCGAACTTTCTCATCTTGTTGTAATTGTTACAACTTCATTGTTTATCACAGTGCCATATGAAATTTTGCCACTTTCCAAAATTTTCACCTTTATTATTTCGTTGACACTTCCAGGCTCCAAGCATATCCCTATAGCTTCTATAGTCAAGCTATGCTTCTTGAATACAACCCTAACTCTTTGTCCTTTCCGTACGGCAAACGGGATGACAAGATCATCAACCTTCATTGGCTCGTTTGCAAGCAATCTGCGTTTTGCCACTTTTACCGTTTCCATCACGGGAAATTCACACAAATATTGCGTATTCCCCTTTTTTAATACCTTTATCATTATTAAATCATCTTTTGTAACAGCATCTCCTTGATTTATATCCCTAATTGGAACCATAGCCCTCATCAATCTACCAACTGTTGCTCGTATTTTATATTCTTTATGACTAGTCTTATCAACTAAAGTGACCAAGACAGAATCACCATCAGCTCCTCCCTGTAGCTTTGCATCCATCAGCTCTAAAGTTTCTTTTTCTAGCTGAGATCTCTTATGGGAAGTAAACTTAAAACTGAGGTTTGTATCTTGATCATAGCCAAGTCTTTCAATGACTTGTTCACTTATTTGTTCAAAATCGGTTGCAGCATCAGCATCTTGATAATCACAAGAAATAACTAAAAACATCAACATAAACGCTAGACTATGGTAGATTAGCTTGCTGTTGATACCAGATAAACAAACATTAAAGAGAATCATGCCTTGGAATCTGTCACATTTTTGAGCATCTGGTCGGCCGTCTGAATAACCTTTGAGTTCATTTCATAATTTCTCTGAGCTTTTATCAGATTTGTAATCTCCATGATCGGATCGACATTAGATGCTTCAAGCCACCCTTGCATCAGTTTGCCGTAGTTATCATCCTGAGGATTACCTAGAACTGGTTGGCCAGACGCATCTGTTTCTTGGAATAAATTATCACCAATAGCAAGGAGCCCTCCATTGTTAAAAAAACGAGCCAACTGTATGTGACCAACATTTTGTAGAGCTGTCTGACCAGGTATATCTACCCAAACGCTTCCATCACTCTTAATAACAATGCGCTTATAGTTAGGGGGAATTGCAATCTGCTGATCAAGTTGATAGCCCAAAGTTGTAACTATCTGGCCACTGCTCGGATCGAGCATAAAAGTGCCGTCCCTTGTATAAGATTTGGTACCATCAGGTAGATCAATAACGAAAAACCCAGTACCACTTACCGCCACATGGAGTTGATCTCCTGTGTTCAATGGATCACCCTGGCGGAAATCCTTAACTATAGCATTGACAGCTACACCAGAACCAAATTGGATACCGCTCGGTACCATAGTGGTTGTACCATCACTGACAGGACCACCACTTCTCTTGTCATCCTGATACATCAGATCAGCAAATGCCATAAAACCACCTTTAAAACCAGTAGTGTTGGAGTTGGCTATGTTGTTTGCCATATTCGACACATTCTTGTCTTGTGCAGACATGCCGGATGCCGCAACATTCAGACTTCTTGTTGACATATAACCTCTTCTTATTTTTTACTACCCGCCGCATAGATTACCATTCTTTTCTTAATGATTCAACCGAGACGGAGATATTGAATTGCTGCATAAAATCCCGCACAAGCTCTAGATAAAATCAATAAATTATACCAATTCCCGAGGATGATAGTAAAAAGAAGGAATTGGTATTAAACTCTAGAGATGCAATGCTGCCTCTACCATTTGATGAATGAGATCATCGTTATATCCAAAAGATATTAAAAGGATGGTAGTGTTCATAGTTATTGGCGTAGCCATAATCATTATTAGTATAGTTATGATCAGAATGCTTAACATTATAGGAACCATAATGGTAGTCATCGTATGATTCAGAAACCTTTCTAAGCTCCCCAATGTTAACTATAAATCTATCATAAATCTTTTCGATCTCATTTTCCGCTCTACTAATACCATTTAGTACCGAAGATTCGCCAGTGAAGTCGCGTGCACATTGAGAAGCCAGCTCTACATAACTAACGCATGCACTTTTTGCTTTATGCATCTGTTCCGCGTAAAAGTTACATATTTTGGTTGCGACATTACCAGTTTGGTCTTTAAACAAAATATCATCCTAATCAGACATCATCGTATTTAATACTGTAGCCTGACTTTTAAGTGCACTACCAACACAGATGGCTTGTCCTACTCCCTTAGCAATTTCATCTACATTCTTTCCCTTAATCTCTCCCAAGCGTCCAATTGTGGAAGCATAGACATCCATGGCCTCATCGATTGCTGACTTTTGCTCTCTCACTTCCTCCTTAGCCCTAGTGTATGTTGCTATAGCGAATTTATTGATTGCATCACCATAAGTATATTTAGTTGGGGTATAGTTAGTCACTTTTGGTATTAGATACACTATCATTAAGAGCGGTGACGGTATTATTTGATATAGTACTATTGTCATAGCTATTTATCGTAATCATATCGCCTAGCTTAGCGCTCAGTGTATTATTCAGTGGAACATTTGTCGTGATATCAGCCGAGTCATTATTTGGTGTAATCAGAGAGACGTTGAGGTGGGAGAAAAAATGCCCATATCCACTTGTATTCAAATGTTGCTTGATCTTATCACCTATAGCTTCTTTTTCTTTATTGATTCCTTTTACGTTCGTCATAACTATGTAAATACAATATTATTGTTAATAATTACTTGATGTAGCTGTACTTATGGCTTGGAGTGCCAACCATCTAAATGAATAGAAAGCAAATTCCAAATGATCGTATTGGTGGAATATAAGTTGCTACTGAGATTTATATATCATACGAAAATTCAGCGTACAACATATTATCTTCATATAATTGAAATATATTTACATA
>CAIOSF010000044.1 GCA_903860855.1 uncultured Alphaproteobacteria bacterium
TTCTGGTCCTGTAAGACTCATTTCCCCTCCTGATATAACCAATTACGCAAGACCGATGACGCGTCCTCTGGGCTCTTTTCTATTGTTGAGTTCAGATAACTGATAAGATCAGCATATTTTCTTTCGCTAAAGCGTGCAAGCCCTGCATCATCACCTGTTGCAGAGGTACCTCCTCCAGCTATGTTCTCTCCTGCATTTGTACTTTTGCCATCATTCGCTGCTGCCATAGTCTCTCCTAAATCACTAGCTAATTCTTCTGAATGTTCCTTGCTTTTTCTGCGTTGCATTAATTTGCCAATCAAAGGACGCAGAATGAGCAATGCTGCCAACAATAAAATTGTGCCTATGATGACCAGCTGGGTCAAGCTTCTATTGTCATATAAAGATGAAGCAAGGGCATTATCCTTGCTTTCCTCATCAACGCTGCTGAATGGCATGCTGATCAGCTCTATGTTATCCCCTCTTCCACTATCTATACCAATAGCTGCCGAGATAAGGGACTTCATTTTGTTAAGGTCATCTGCTGATCTTTCTTGATAAATAGATTTGCCAGTCTTCTCATCAATCCTATATATACCATCAACTAGTACTGCCACTGAAAGTTTCTTGATACTACCCCATTGCATTACCTTATTGCTGGTGGTTTTTGAGATTTCATAGTTGTCAATTTCATCGGATTTGCTGAGAGTCTTGGTAATAGGAGGTTGTTGCTGAGTCTGCTGGTTAACGTTTGGTAAATTTGTTGCAACGCTAACATTGTCATCTTTTTCAGGACCTTCCTTTTCATCTAGGCTTGAGTTTTTTTGCGATCTCAGTACCTGTCCGTTGGGATCGTATGTCTCTATATTGATTACTTCGCGATTGAAATCTATCGTTGCAGCAACATTAGCCTTAACCTTACCGTAGCCAACATATTTAGACAACAGATCTTCAACAGCATTTTTAAGACGATCCTCTACTTTTGTTTTGTATTGCGTTATTTTATCGCTGAAGTTTTTATCTTCATCATCTTCTCGTACTTTTAGCGGGTTTCCCTTTTGATCTAGTATCGTAATATTATCCAATTGCAATTCTGGAACAGCAGTAACCAACAGATGGGCTATACCATTAACATCCTCTTTATTAAGAGTTTTTCCCTTGCGAATTTTTACAACAACAGAGGCGGATGGCGAAGGTCCAGTTTTTGAAAAAAGATCGTTACGTGGCATGACCACATGAACTCTAGCATTTTCTATAGGAGCCAAACTGCTTATAGTTCGCGCTAACTCACCTTCTAAAGCCCGCACAAGATTAACATTGTTAACAAACTGTGAGGTACCTATAACATCGGATTTATCGAAGATTTCATATCCTACCACTTCACCCGAGCTTGGAATACCTTCTTGAGCGAAGGTCATGCGCAAACCCAACACTCTGTCGACTGGTACCATTACCTGATTCTTTTCTCCACCAACTGAGAAAGGAATATTCATAGCTTGCAGTCTTGCGGTTATAGTATTACTATCTTCTGGTGACAACTTACTATATATTGGCACCATCGCTGGCTTAGATAAACTAAATACAAGAGCAATAATAACCCCTAACGTCAGTATAAGCCCGAACCCCAGTGCCATTAGTCTGGCTTTACCTAATTTTCTTAAAAACTCCATATGCTACGATCAATCTAATAAAACGTCCAAGTCAAAATTTAACCTAATTACCTAAATCGAATTGGAAATATGCTGCGGATTTGAAATAAA
>CAIOSF010000045.1 GCA_903860855.1 uncultured Alphaproteobacteria bacterium
ATTAGGCTCAGCCGAAGTTGGGACTCTTATCAGCGCTTTAGGGACGGGCATAGGGGAGAACGACTTCGATCTGCAGAAGCTGAAATATCATAAAGTGATCATCATGACAGATGCTGATGTCGATGGTGCTCATATCAGGACTTTGCTCATGACCTTCTTCTACCGATATATGCCAGAGCTTATCGACGCTGGGCATTTATATATAGCTCAGCCTCCTCTGTATAAAGTACGTAAAGGTCAAGTTGACACTTATCTCAAGGATGGTCCAGCCTTGCAGGAATATCTTCTTTCTAGCATTAAGGATAACTTCAAGATCTCCAAATTGGCTGATGGAGTTGGAGTTGATAAGATGCACGGTGATGCAAATATCTTTGATACCTTCTCCCTTCTACACGAATTCATTAATACTCATCAACAAAGCGCAAGGCGCGAAGTTCTTGAATGCATGATTCTATCTCCAAGCTTTTTAGAATATAAACAGAACCATGATAGGGAAGCCCTGGCTCAGGAAATACTGAACAGGGTTGTGGTGGCTGCAGAAGAAGAGGGAGGGGAATGGACTTGGACTACTAGTGCCAACGAAGATTCTATAGACCTGATGCACATAGCAAATGGAGTCACAGTAAATCATCATTTAAATCCTTTAAGTGTCTATAGTCGGATGAGTGATGAACTGAGGAATATTATCAAAAAACATGCTGATATACTGGGACAAACACTAAGTTTACAAATAAATAACGAAACTTATAATTGTAACCTACCTTCGCAAATCGCTTCAGCGGCATTTGACCATACCAAAAAAGGAGTGTATATTCAAAGGTTCAAAGGACTAGGTGAAATGAATCCAGATCAGTTATGGGATACAACTCTGGATCCGGCAAATCGCAGTTTAAGACAATTGTCTGTACAGGATAGTCGTGTGGCGGAAGAGGTGTTTTCTATGCTGATGGGAGATGTAGTAGAGCCGCGTAGGGAGTTTATCCAGAAGAATGCTCTTAAGGTTGATAATCTTGATGCCTAGAAGGTGTGCTTAATTGTACCATCTACCGTTTTTCAAGTTTAACCCTTACCGCGTTGATTGATTCAGCTTGGAGTTTGTCTATCGCATTTTAGGATCTAAAAGATCGTACAGCTCATGAGATATTTAGGTGCAATAGACAAAACCCAAGGTTCAGTCAAACGAGTTCAGGATGACGGTGGGCTTGAATTTGAGTTCATTTCGGAAGTTGGTATTAATATGTGTCTTCGAATTTCTATGTATAATCGTCCATATTTAAAAGTCTGTGTATCGATCTCTCTCATCAAGAGATGAGAGAGATCGATTTTCAATTCTAATGCAAATATTTAATTAAGCATACTATAGTGATGGGGATGGACAGGTGCTGGCGTCATGTAAAGCGGAGATTTGAGTATATCTGATATATGTGGTAGTCTGAGTGTTGATGTGATAATGCAAGTTCTTGGTTGGCTGCGCGTCTCCCGTTACCAACATTAACTTAAATTGACTATAAATTATAGAAAGATATATGAGAGGACTACTATAAACATGGACTCAAATCTAATATGCATCAGAGGAGCTAAGGAGCATAATCTAAAAAATGTTGACATAGATATACCTAAGAATAAGTTCATAGTTATAACTGGAGTAAGTGGCTCAGGTAAGTCTTCCCTTGCCTTCGATACCATATATGCAGAGGGCAGGAGGCGCTATATTGAGAGTTTGTCTAGTTATGCAAGGCAATTTGAGTCTAATAGCAAGCCTAATGTTGAAAGCATAACAGGATTATCGCCAGCAATAGCTATAGATCAAAAGACCAGCTCTCGTAACCCCCGCTCGACCGTCGCCACTGTAACTGAAATATATGATTACATGAGGGTGCTTTTTGCCCGTATAGGCATACCATACTCTCCGGCCACAGGGATGCCTATTCAGAAACAAACGTCTGTTGAAATAATAGATCAGGTTCTCTCAATGCCATTTGGGACCAAGATCAGAATCGTTGTGCCGATAATAAATGGCCAGAAGGGTGAGCATCGTAAAGAGCTTATTAACTTACGTAGACAGGGTTTTAAAAATGTTCGTATAAATGACTGTATGTATAGTATGGATGACTTGCCTCTCCTTGA
>CAIOSF010000046.1 GCA_903860855.1 uncultured Alphaproteobacteria bacterium
AGTTCCAGGGATTTTAGAGCCAGCTGAGTTTTTGCATTATCTATGAGCATTTTGTTGTTTTTGCTGATATTCAGGATAAAGGATATTGTTCTCCCATTCCGACATTTGCTTCTGGAACGCCATTTGCAATCTTTGTATTGGTCCTAAGCATTTCTCTGCTTGTTCTTCTTTATGACGATGCAACCCCTCCATTGTCATGCAATCTGTGGTGCTTGGGTGTCTAGAATCACAACTGAGGCGGAGTTTGTTCTGTGCGCTCCAATCGTATTGGCAATAGGCTTTGCCATGGGCCTGAAATACTTCTTCCTGAAGTTTTTGCTCTTCTTGATCATGTTTTTGCGACATCTCATTATAATGATCTTTGAAGTATTTATCGTGCCATTGATGGATTTCATTCAATTGTTGGTCTAACGCTTGATTTGTAGATTCTTCGAAATTTTTTAGATTTTGATCAAATTTCTTCTGTAGGGTTGCTTCTATCTGTGTTCTTAAATCATTTGCAGGGTTTTGGTCAAGTGATGTAATTTTACTCAATTCATTGGTAAAATCATCACCAAGTATCGTTGATAACCCATATTATATTGAGAGGCTATCCAATCGCCTGCCTATCGTTGGTATTTCTGGGATTTTTGGTAGATCGCCGTTCAACAAATAAGCGTTGCTTTGTTCTCCATAGTTGCTAGTGCTACTGTCATAATTCGTATTCAATGTAGAATATGAATTGCGATCAATCATAGATTGTAGATAGCCTGACAATAAGGCTTTTGCTTCTTCAGCAGCCTGAAATGCTATGATGTTCTTTGTATCCTGAAGTAAATTTTGTGATTGGGATGATGTACTGGCCGTAGGGGAGCTTAGGAAGCTGGCGATTTTATGTAAAACAGCATCTACCATTGTATGTTTGAATATGCTATCGATTCCAGGAGCCCAAATGGATTTACCGCCCTCGTCGAGCGGGAGTATCACATAGATCGTGCAACCGTGTTGCTGTTTTGGGTGTGACAAGCATCAACCGCGGCAGGGCATGATCCTATGGTTGGCAACTTATAATCGTATTTCTGTTCGTTGATCTCTAGGCCTTTCGCCCACATTTTGCCAAATAATGCTTCCATTTCTGCATCATTTCCTGTGGCTATGGGTTTAGGCCTGGATCCCAATCAAAGTGAAGGCTATCGGTTTCTTGCTTATATTTCACATTGACAACATTGATATCATCAGCAAACATGCCGATGAATCCGCCAATTAATTGGCCACCACGTAAAATCCACTCATCTCCGTTACTATCAACTCTTATGACGTATAAATGCTGCGGTGCGTAACTTCCTAAAACTATATCTGAACTACCTACTGCCTTTGATCTCAGTTCAATTCTTGGTGTTTTATTTCCGCTTATCATGCTTATATTAAGAATGTGTTAATAACGGTAAGATGTGTATATACTGCATGTCTATGGATAGCAAGTACTAACTTAGTTTATATTTGAACTCCCACTTTATATGCCTTGATACGTATAATATTGCCATATATATCGGTGTGAATAATAATATACTCGGAGTATATATTGTATGATAACTCCCATTTCCAGGCGCTACAATCCCAGGTACCATAGTAATCAAAATCAACCCCGCTATATCTTCTTTTAAACTCCTCCGAATCAACTTGATACCAACATTTAAGTCTAGCAGTTTCAATATTATAGGCAAGTATATCGGTATCGCCTCCCACAGGGTAATGCTCATCAAAATATCTCTGCATTTCTTTATTGTCAGCAAAATCCTCAAAATGAAACTTTGCCCATCCACGCCCCAGTTCATACAACTTTACATCGAGCCAGCAAGAAAAAAGCGAACCAGTAAGAATGGATAAAAATCCAATCTTGGTCCATGCCTTCCAGCCAATTTTAGATCCTGAAACGCGTTCAGGATTACGATCAGCTGGCTCAGGATGATGCACAGCTGGTTTGGGATGAAAAATATAATGGGCTGCCAAGCTGAATGCGATGGATAAACCGAAGGTGCAGCCAAGCGAAGTGGGAAAGCCAAGATCTTAGCCATATACCATTACCATTTGTACTATTGGCGCCTCCTTTCTTCTTATCACCTATATCGCCATTACCGCCACCACGATCAGCCATCTCACCACTCAACCTTTTCTTAGCGTCGATCACTTCCCATAGCAATATCATCCCGGTGAAAACGGCGCCAAACAATCTGGAATAGATTGAACCAAACAAAACGACCAACAAGAACCAAAACCACCTCTGCCTGCAAAGCATGTAAGCAATGGCCCCGCAGATAAAAGTTACTACTAATATCTCCAGTATTCCTCGGAATACGTCCAATATCTCTAAGATCTTCACAGTCCTATCTAATAATTAACCAGCTTCCTCAACCATGGCTATATTGCATGTAAAAATCTAGAATTAATTTGATAGGCTACTATCAAACTATAGGGTCCTATACCAGTTCCATGGTTAAATAGCATAATGGAGAACTGGGTATCACTAAAATCTACGCCGCGACGTCATGAATTCGCGCATCATCACCAATATAACTCCAATAACTATGGCAGAATCCGCAATATTAAATGCGGGAAAATGCCATGATCTCCAATGGCAATCTATAAAATCAAAGACGGCTCCAGACTCTAGTCTATCCAGCATGTTGCCAATCGCTCCCCCGATTATCATAGCTAGGCAGACTTTATGTTTCTGCCATAAGAACATAGCCATGAGAGCGATTATGCACAGAGATATAAAAACCCATACATACTGATTTTGTTCTGGATTATTCATTATACCAAAACTCACACCATAGTTATGCGTATATACTAGATTGAGAAATGGGGTGATATGATAATCCCAAATTTCATTTCGCTGACTGGCCAAAAAGCTAAAATTGAGTTTCATAAAGAGCTTCTTAACAGTAGCCTTGCTGTGTTGATCTAGGGCTACAACGGCGATGCAGATAAGTACGCTAATACAAAATTCCCTGTTAACCAACCTAGTGGTCTTCACTTGTTCTCCTTGTTACCAATATGGGATACAACAACGTATTATACCAAATTATCATTTTTAACTACAGTCGCTTGTGTATGCTTAGCCACTCCACGCCCCTCTTCTTGTATTGATTAGTTAATTCAGGAATGGTATTAAAGATGGTTGTCAATAATATGAATATATGATACCTAGTTCACAGCTAATATCAAAAGATATTTGATGTATGAGAGATTCAGGTGTTGTAAAAAATTACGCTAGAGCTTTGTTGGAGGCATCACTATTAGAAGAGGGTGGATTAGCAAAGGTCCAAAGCGATTTAGACTTTTTATTAAAAGCGTGGAAAGAGATTAAAAATACTTATATTCTCTTCGCGAATTCTTATGCGGATGTAAAGGCAAAGCTACGGCTATGGCATGGTGCCGTCCAAATCATGTCTGAGCATGACCTCCTGTTGAGTGATATTACGTTAGGATTCATGGAAATTCTCATATCAAATCAAAGAGTGAAGCTTTTTGGCTTTATCAAAGAAAGGCTTCGTAAGCTTGTTTTGGAAAAGGACGGGATAACAGAAGTGTGCGTAGATACGGCTTGTGAATTGCCACCAGAAGAAAAAGCGGCCATCGTCACAGACTTGAAAGGGATGCTGAATGCAAAAATTCAGGTGCTGTTTAGCGTAGATCATGAAAATATTGCGGGTATGATCATTGGTGTTGGCGATATGGTAGCAGACATGAGTCTGCGCAATAGATTGAATCGACTGCGTAATTTTGTACTATAAATCTTCTATACTATAAATTAATTTGTAAACCAAAAAGCATAAGACGAGTGATCAATGCATATATCAGAACTTTCTTCATTACTAAGAGAGCAGATCAGTAAATTCGGTGATTTAGATACTTCCGAGCTCAAGGAGATTGGGAAGATTGTAAAGGTAGCTGACGGTGTGGCCATAGCTTATGGTTTGAGTAATGTTGAGGTCGGGGAAACAGTAAGTTTTGATAATGGTGTAACCGGGATCGCTCTTAACCTTGAAGAGGATTGCGTAGGTATAGTCTTGTTCGGCAAAGAACAATCAGTTCGAGAAGGTGATAAAGTATATCGTACCAACAAAATAGCGGAAGTACCGGTAGGTATGGGGCTATTGGGCAGAGTTGTTGATCCTTTAGGCAATCCTATTGATGGTAAGGGACCCTTAAAGAACGTGGAAATGGCCTTGGTTGAAAGAAAGGCACCTGGTATCATAGCTCGCAAATCGGTACATGAACCAGTTCAAACTGGGATTTGTGTAATTGATGCTTTGATTCCCATAGGTCGTGGTCAGCGTGAATTAATAATAGGTGATAGGCAAACAGGTAAAACCGCTATCTTGATTGATACTATCCTCAATCAAAAAAGAATTAACGATCTAGCCAAGAATGATAAAGAAAAGCTCTTCTGCATATATGTAGCGATTGGTCAGAAGAAATCTTCTGTTGCCAGATTGCTCAAAACGCTAGAGGACAGCGGAGCATTGGAGTACTCTGTCATAGTCATGTCATCAGCATCTGATCCTGCTCCCATGCAGTTTATCGCTCCATATGCTGGATGTGCTATAGGTGAATATTTTCGTGATAATGGCATGCACGCCCTGATCATATATGATGATTTGAGCAAGCATGCTGTGGCCTATAGACAGATGTCCCTGCTATTGCGTCGTCCACCTGGTAGGGAAGCCTATCCCGGAGACGTGTTTTATGTTCACTCTCGCTTGCTTGAAAGGGCGGCCAAGATGTCGGATGAGTATGGATCTGGCTCGTTAACTGCTTTGCCTGTTATTGAAACTCAGGCGGGAGATGTGTCGGCTTATATACCGACAAACGTAATTTCTATCACTGA
>CAIOSF010000047.1 GCA_903860855.1 uncultured Alphaproteobacteria bacterium
CTAACTAAGTTCCCATTGGCATCAACAGAGACGGCTCCATCCGTGGCTGGAATCCAGACGGTTCCATTCTGTATCTGTAATGTTGGGGTGACCATGGTGGGAGCATGGTTTACGTACAAGCTGAGTTGTATTTGAACCAGGGATATTGACTTTGTACTGTGAGGGATACAGTGGTCAATACAAGAGCAGCAACCAGAGGCTCAAAGTATACATTGCCACCATTCACCATAAGAGCGCCAGTGGTAAGAGCCGTAACAGCGGTTGTTATCATGTAAAAACTTGCTGCTGGTATAGCAGTTTTAAAGGCTATGTTGGAGCCAATATCAGGATCATGAGCGATAAACACAGACGTCGTGTCGACACCAGAAACAGCAGAGAAGGTTATAGTTGGTGAGGAATCACCATCATGTTTAGGCAACAAGTTCAGAGATGCCTGATCTAGCTGAACTATGGGTGGATTATTGAAGAATATGGACGGAGTGATCGTACTATTAGTACTAGCACCCCTCGTATCTATACCCCAACAAAGTAACGATAATGCTGATGCTGAGCCTTGGAATCCTCCCGGTGGCACTGGTATTATTGCCGTCCTAGTTTCGGTCATCTGGCCCAAAGCGACGCTTCCACCGCTTATTGAGGTTGGACTGCTTGCTCCCCATGCCAAAGAATCAATCTCGATAGCTTGAGGACCAACTGCACCTGGAGCAAAAACTGGATTGGTTGCATTAAATGACCAAAATGTATTGCCAACACCAGTTATATTACAGCCAAACTGAGCTACATAGTCACCTGTATCAGGATCGGCTCCTGTATAAGTAAGTGACAGTGCATCTCCCAGCTCAAGAGGATCAGCAGGACTGATGGTAAATGGAACTGGAATAAGTGCTAGTTGCAATCCCAATATGCCATTGACGGTGAAGGTAGGAGGAGTATTGATGATAAAATTGTTAGTAGCAGAAGCAATATTTCCAGAATCAGCAGTGACACTGCAAGTAGCTGCATAGGTACCTGCTGGTAGACCATTGGTGTCAATAGATATAGTTGATGCTGCATTATTGGCGGAAAATGCGATTTGCCCATTGGCATTGAGAGTTACATAGCTGCCACTTGGCAATGATATAATACCACTAATAGAGCGTCAATTGGGCCATCTTCTGACGTTATGATGCCAATACTCCATGAAGGGGTGATGGGGTTAACTGTACAAGCTGTTGTGAACGCAGTGACGCACGACTGATTAGCAAGCTGTGGCCAAGATAATGTTGCTGTGTTTAGATCTAGCACTCCATCTCCGTTTAGGTCTGCAACAAGAGAGCATTGGCCATTGACCGCAAGAACATGAGGAAGAACAAAATCTTTCTGTACTTCGAATAAAGCTATAAGATTAGGAGTGGTTTGAATATTAATGACACCATTGCTGACCCCCTCTTGCTTGACCGCAATATCTACTATGATAGGGGGAGGACTTATTAACTCAAAATTGCATGCTGCTGAAGTTGGAGCTGCCACAGTGGCGGTTACCTGATTGGCAGAAATGCTTTAGACCATCTGCCCCAGTTAGGGTGCAGCTACTAACAGTATAAGTGCCAGCTGCGGTGGAGCATAGAGCAAGAGCATTATCAACAAGCTGAACGGATGCAGCACTGCTACTCGTCCCATCCGTCCCGATAATTGTGCAGCCATCCATACTGGCTGAGCCATCTGTAGTGGCCAATATGGCAAACCCATTTGCACCAGAGGTTACTGGAGTGGGGGTATAAAAGTTATACTGCTGGTAACGCTATTGCTGGCTAAGCCATATGCGTCTGTATACAAACATGAAAAACTGGCACCCTGGCCGCTTCCCGGATTGGTGCTTGCAATAAAAGCAGAAGTGAAGGCGACATTAATTCCTATACCAGAGATTGATACGGTCAAAGTCCTGATGATGCAAAATTATTAGGACTTTGGATAGAGGCACTAAATGTTCCACCAGTATTGGTAGATGCGCCTGAAGGAGATACAGTCAAAATTGGCTGAGGATTAACGTATAATAAATAACTAGATGAATTGGAGGTTATGGTACCATCAATATTTTGGGCATGGCAGACAAAGCTTCTGGTTTGAGCAGACCAGCTATCCATGGCAGATTTGCTAGCCATAACAATAAGAGGGGAGGTCTGATTAACCGAAGTTCCGCCCCCAGCCGGTTCAGTACAGACTGCGAATGGGTCGGATAGGGCTGTACTCGGCAAAACCAACTGAAACTCTGCTTGGCTGCCTTGATTGAAGACATCAGCTTTATCAGTCTGACCATTTATGGTTACAGCTATTGTTCCTGCTTGGTTGACTCCCTCTATTTCTGTCAAAACTACTGTTTGAGCGAATGTGAAAGTTCCACTGAATGGTGGGGTGGCATTGATGCCAGCAGTATCCTGAACATTGCATGCTATAGTATATATACCTGGTGATGGCGGGGTGAAAAATATAGCAGCATTTTCATATAGACCCGAGAACTCCGCAGCATTCAGGCTAGAGGCACATGTAGTGCTAGAGGTACATATAGCTGTCCATGGTAAAGCTGATGTATCAGCTTGCTGTATGGTCGCTGGATTTGGCGCAATGCTAGCAGCGGTGGTACCAGCAACATAGTTAGTAGCACCTAAGGCATTAAGAACGCTACATCCTCCTGGTAATGTACCACCAACCACAGCAAATGAGCAGTTCGTGATCAGATGGTCTCCATCCGCATCACTCACAGTAAACAATTCAGTTGGAGCTGGAGGATCTGTGATATGAACTATACTTCCGGTAATAACTTGAGTAATGAGTGGAGCGGTATTGCCAGAGTATGTCGCTGCATCATGTGATGGAGCTTGTAAACCGACTGATATCAATCCATCGTCCGTCATAATGGAGGCGAAGAAACTGATTGGCATTTCAGTAGTCCATCCCACTTGAGGAGTGAGCGTCTCAACGACCAATACACTGCCATCTGGAGCATAGGAAGCTGTAGCAGTAACGGCAACGTTAGCTGATGGGATGCTGGTTATTAGTTGAACAGTACCGGCCAATACGCAACTGATCGCAGTCGTGACTATGAGGTGACCACCATCTGGTATGCTGAATGTGCTCGTGTCAACTGTGCCATCTTGAACTGAAGAGACTGTTGTTCCCGCGGCATCAACTACTTGTATACCCACTATGCTAACATTAGGAATGCAGCTTGATGACGTAGGCGTGATTGGAGGGAGTGATGTTCGCAATTCTGGATTTGTACCAGACGACGAAACTGTAATGACTGGACTAGTCCCAGGTGCAATTGCCACATCAGCGCTAATTGTTTGAAATGTACCACCCCCGCCGCTCCCAGCTTCTGCAAACCCAATGTCTTTTAGGCCAGTACTACCCAAAGCAAACCATTTACTCCCATATATTATCTTGTAACTATTATATTCACTCATTCTATCCTCAATTTCCTAAATTAACTATCTAAAATTGTATATTTTAATATGATGCGCAATTTGCTTACTACTATGATCATGGTTGTTAACCATCAGGCTCATGCTCAATATCTACCATATTGGCGTTTATTCTGTAGTGCTCCGTCTCTGATTGCAGTTGGGTAATATGCATCATCATACAGACTTAAAGTTGCTGATAACTATAACTAACTATGCTTACTTAAAGATGTTGATTGAGTCAACTATAGATTGATATTTTTTATAAAAACACTGTTGAATTTTTGTGGAGCAAGACTAAGGCCAATTCTCACATGCAATCGATGAACCTGAGGCTAAGTCAAATGAAATAATGCAATGGTAGGGGGCAAAGCAGCAGTAATTACAAGCTGGAATTGCTATGAGATGTAAAAATTTAGGCTTATATCTATTTATATCTTATTTAAAATATAAAAAGCCTAACTTCCCGACCGATCGCTTCATCATCTAAAGTACCGTTATAATTTAACTAATCCTGAAAAACAAGTTGGCAACTCTCATATTAGGTGGAATAGGTGCGGCTATAGGTGGTAGCATAACAGGGGTAGCAATCGGAGCTGCAGTAGGTAAAGTAGCCGGTGGTATGCTAGGCAGCGCCATGGACAACAGCCTCTTCGGCAAGGCAAGCGAAAGCAGTGACGGGCAAATACAAGAATTGAACATCCAGACCATGACTTATGGCCAGGCCATTCCAGAAGTCTATGGTTACTATAAGCTAGCTGGAAATATAATATGGGCGAGTCCAATTCGCGAACATAGAAGCAACACTCACCATAGAGCGGGAAAATTTGGTCCAACTCATACTCAGATCCATTATTCTTATACGGTATCATTGGCCATAGCTCTATGTCATGGTCCAGCCTCTAATCTCGAACGCATATGGGCTAATCAAATTCAGTTAGATAAAGGTAATGATAATATACGATTTTATTGCGGGGATGAACTACAAGAACCAGACCCGTTGCTCGAGTCATTCTACGGTAAAGGGAAAACTCCTGCTCATAGAGGGCTATCCTATGTGGTGCTACAAGATCTTGATTTAACACGGTTTGGCAATAACATACCAACATTTTTCTTTGAGATTCGTCGCCTTCTCGATACGGAAAATGATGTAGAGCACATGGTTAAAGCCGTAACCATGATCCCTGGTAACGGCGAATTTGTTTATGATACCAAAACTCAATACCATAGTAACGGAGAAATTAAGGCCGGAACATTTTGGCGATCCGATCAATCAACATCATAGTAGCTTCCAAACCAATAGTCTTGAATCCCTTGATCAACTTAGAAACACATTACCTAATGTTCGATGGATTTCCGTTGTAGTCAGCTGGTTCGCTATGAGCTTAGATGGAGGGCATTGTGAAATACTACCAGGAGTAGAGTATAAAAATACTTATACAAGCCCAGATGAGTGGAGGGTATCACATTGGTCGAGGGCAACAGCACACCTGGTCTCGCAAATCGATGGCAGACCGCAATATGGTGGCACAGTGAATGATGCAAGTTTGATACGTTACTTGGTTGAGTTGAGGAAACAAGGATTCAAAATTATGTTATATCCAATCATCATGGTCGATGTAGCCGGTAAGCCATGGAGAGGAAGAATCAAAGGAGATCAGGATTCAATCCCAGAATTTTTCAAGAAATATAATTATTTTATTTTGCATTACGCAAATTTAGTAACGAATAATCAGTTTATAAAGACGTCAGATATACTGATAAATTCAAGCTTAGTTGATGCATTCATCATAGGTTCAGAGATGATTGGTTTAACAACCAGTAAAAATCAGCAGATAACACTTTTCCAGCCGTAAAAGAACTTGTATCACTCGCTGAACAGGTGAAGTCTATAGCTGGATCAGCTACAAAGATCAGCTACGCAGCGGACTGGAGTGAATACCATCACACAAATGGTTATTTGTACGCGAATGGGTGCGATGTTTTTAGTGATGGACTAGATTGTAAGCCCTACAATGCCATGGATTTGAATGGAGAAGTCTATTATCACCTTGACCCCCTCTGGTCATGCGAAGCAATCGATTTTATCGGGATAGATGCGTATTTCCCACTGACGTCAGCTCAAAATCCAGAGGGGGTAGATCTAGAGGCTGTTATGAACGGATGGAAAAGTGGAGAAGGCTATGATTATAGCATAGAAGAGCGGAATGGCTCTGCAGAGCAAAAAAATATATCAAAACAAAAAAACTCACATGGATATCTTCGTAAAATAGAGGAGCATCAATATAATCTGCCAAAATTCGACAAAGCTCTGGGCTTGAGTGAACAAGATGATGACCATAAAAAACCATTGAAACCAGAATGGGCCTGGAAAAATATAGAATGGTGGTGGAAGAACTTCCATATCGGTGCTGATGGCAGAAAAACAGAGTGGCAACCTTGTAGTAAAAAGATTTGGTTCACTGAATACGGCTTCCCATCTGTAACACTAGCGACAAATCAACCCAATGTTTTCTTTGATAGCAGTAGTACTGAATCAGCTATCCCAAAATATTCTGATGGAGCTGCAGATATATCTGCTCAAAGATTAGGCATAGAAGCAACAGAAAAGTATTGGCAAAAATCAGAGATGGTAGAGCGCAAATTCCTGTGGACCTGGGATGCTTGCCCATTCCCAACATGGCCACAACTATGTGGGTTATGGGGCGATTGCGACAGCTGGAGTAGGGGACATTGGTTACAAGGTAAACTAGGATGCATGACCTTAGCTGGTCTTATTAGGCACTTATGCAAAAATGCATTGCCTGAACAAGAGATAGATGTTTCATCGCTGGATAATATACCAATATTAGGCATTGCCCTAGCTCATAACGCAGATTTGAAACACTTACTTCATACTCTTCAAAAGGTCTATGGATTTTATGTTATTGAAAAAAGTTATAAATTAATATTTCAGAATAAATCCAAGTTTACTCCGTCTTCCTTGAAGGAGTATCAAAAAATAAGTGAGAAAAATGATAAAATAGTCAAAAAAATCGTATGTATTGACGATAATTTGTCTGAGAAGGGCATTGAACATAAAATCCATTATGAAAGTCAACAATGTCTTCCATCCTCAATCAATTTTACATTCTTGCAACCTATGACTTATCAACAATCAACCGTGAGATCTATAGGGTCATTAAACTCAAACAGTGATCAAAACCCTCTTTATATTGCATTGCCAATCATCTTGACAGAATCTCAGGCTCAACGACTCGATGACCGTATGCTGTGTGATGCATGGACTGATCGGACGTTTTTCTCTTTACCACTAACTATGGATTATGCAGATGTCGAGATTGGAGACTGTATTATTCATCAAAATCATTATCTTAAGGTCATTAGCAAAGATATAGGTGCAAACAAGAGCATTATCATAACCGGAGTACCAATACATGAACAAAACAGGACGCTAAGTGATGAGCCAATACCATGTACCGGATGACAAAATAAAAAATCTAACGATAATATAAGCTTAAGCGTACATGATATGGTCAGGTCAGATATCAATAACAAGCCAATCCCAGAAACCATAGCAGAACTCCTTGACCTTCCCATGCTACCTTTTGAGGATAGACAATATCATCATCGTGCCTCCCACCCTGTACAGCATCGTGTTTTAGTTGGATGCTGCGGTACGTCGAGCAATTGGCCTGGATGTAGTATAAAATATCAAAATCAACAGGTTGATTGTTACAATAAAGCTATAATGGGTAATATTGTTTCTATTCTTGAAAACAGCAATGGCTACCTTATCGATAATAAGAACGAGATTATGGTGAATTTGCTGGAAGGATCGCTATTCAGCACCAAATGGCAGAGGATATTTGAGGATGACGAGTATGAAAATCTTGCATTAGTGGGGGATGAAATCATCCGCTTTCAAAAGGCTGATCTGATCCAATCATATCAATATAAATTGAGTGGACTTTTGCGAGGACTATATGGCAGCAAAATTAAAACACATGAGATAGGTGCGAGATTTGTTTTGTTAGATGAAGGCCTTGCCCGCATTGACATCAGCCCGATGAGTAAAATAATTTCACTAGAAATAGGAACTATTGGGCAAAATGATATGCAAATAGAAAAAACAAGAAAACTGATACAAATACCAGTCACACATAAATCTTCTCAGACATTACCTCCTACTGGTATCTGCCTGGAGTATAATGAGTTGCATGAACCACAACTGAGATGGCTAAATATAGATCTGGATAATGATCAGTTGTTTGAAGATATAACCCATCCAAATGGCGGGGCTATGATTACCATGGTAACCGTCTTCGATGAGCATGGAGGGGTTACCAATAGTGAGATTTGCCATGAGTGCCACACTAGTGGTGTATTAGCACCAAATTGGAACTATGCCATCTTGACGAATAAGAAAGGTAATTCCGTCAGCGAACAGGCAATGCCGATTCAATCAAGTGAAGTCAAAATCAAATCAATGAAATAAAATTATATGTATTAATATAGTTGAAATTATAAAAATTAAAAGAATATAATCTGAAACGTTGGGGTATGTGCTTGGATATTTAGATTTATTTAGATTAACCATTCCCAAACATTGAGCCCCCAACCATGTCTTATAATGATAATATTACCAGACAGCAAAAGGAATCGATTTTCCTGCTATCTATCGGAACCTTTCTAGAATATTTTGATTTGATGCTATATGTCCATATGGCTGTGCTATTAAACGATCTATTTTTCCCGCAAAGTGATCCAACAACAGCTAAGTTATTGGCGGCCTTGACTTTCTGTTCTACATTCATGTTAAGACCAGTAGGGGGGTTCGTCATTGGTATGATTGGTGACAAAATTGGCAGAAAGAACACCATAATCATCACTACAAGCATCATGGCAGTTTGTTGCATTACCATGGCTACCATCGGTACTTACGCAGAAATAGGTATAGCTGCCAGTATTGTTATGGTGGCATGCAGGGCTTTGCAGGGTTTTTCATCTCTGGGAGAAAAGGTAGGGGCTCAGCTTTATTTAGCCGAAACATTAAAACAACCATACAGGTACATGTATGGAGGAATGATCACTGTCCAATCACAGTTAGGAGGGTTTTTTGCCTTAATAATAGCATACTTTGCCATTTCTTCTGCTTTTAATTGGCGCATAGTTTTTTGGATTGGTGCAATTATTGCTTTAGTTGGCCTTGTTGCCAGAACCAGACTAAGGGAGACCCCAGAGTATGTTGATTTCAAACGTAGACTCAAAATCAAAATGGCTATTATTAATAAGCCGGAGTTACTCAAAAATTTTTCCCCTAGCTATAAAGAAAAGTTAGATATACGAGCTCTTTTGGCATATTTTTTTGTATGCGTCACTGGCACGGCTTGCGTTTATATTACCTACATATACATGGGTAGCTTTATGAGAGAGCATTTGGGACTTAATGCTGAAGGGGTAATTTCTCAAAACACTAAAATTAGCATAGTTACTATAATTTGCATGTTACTCACTGTATATTCGACAAAAAAGTATCACCCCCTTAAGATGGCGAAATTGTATATAGCAGTGTTTAGTCTATGCTTATTGTTTGTGCCCTATTGCCTGAACCACATTACAAATTTATTTCTAGTATTTTGTTTTCAATTCGTTGTGTTTATTCCTTTGATTTGTATTCCTGGAGTAGAAATAACTTGTTTTCAATATATACCAGTTGGAAAACGCTATACCATTTTAGCAACAACATTTGGCATAGCTGCGGCTTTAGTGTTTATAATAGTCTCCTTTGGTCTTGTATCATTAGAAGAACATTTTGGCTCATATGGGCTATGGTTTATCCAAGTACCTATGGTCATTGGCCTTATCTACGGCATAACTTATCTCGAAAAATTGGAGAAGAAGAATGGTAGATACGACTATTATCCTGATGAAGGCAGCATTGCCCAATCAGACTTGGAATCCCTAGAAGAGACTGTTATTGATTATAATTTTAAGAATCCAGAAGAATACAAGGCCCACAGTGCTCAGTGCGAATATGCCCAGGGGTTATTAAACAAGCTTCGAATAATCAATCAGCAAGGTAAAAATGATGTTAATATCAGATTAGTAGAGAAAGCGATAATATTTGCGAAAAAGTGGCATGATGGCCAGTTCAGAAAAACAGGAGAGCCATATTATACTCATCCTCTAGCCGTTGCTGACATTGTCGCTGAATTTCTACCTAAAACCGATGTGATTGTTGCAGCTATATTGCATGACGTGCTTGAAGATAGTAAGTGCCCACTCGAATTGATAGCGAGCGAGTTTAACGAAAGGATAGCCCAGATGGTTTATAGACTTACTAGGATAAGATCTGATGAGAATGGCAATGAGATTAAGCTCACGATAGAAGAGTTGATTGATGGTCTAAAGAAAGATGATGATAAAGAGGCTTTGTTAATTAAAGAAGTCGACAGATTGCATAACCTATCGACCATTGAGGGCTTATCCAAGGAAAAACAAGATGATAACGCCAATGAAACCATGAAGAATATCGTAACTAATGTTGCCTATACCGTTGATGATCTCAATATCAATGATAAACTTAGTTTGGAAAATGATTTGTTGAAAAATTGCGAGACTATCTTGAAGAAGGATGACAGACCCTAGGGTCTGGTGGTAAATAACTTGCTCTTGGGTCGATATCTTATGGATTGAGATAACGATCAGTTGCTTGGCTTCATAGGATAATGGTATGGAGTACATAGGGACAGCATCAAGAAATTGTGTAGAATTTGAAAAAGCTAAAACTTGGTTTTCTGTCATCCTGAGCTCATTTCTCAATGAGGCTGCAAGCAGTCAGGTATTACCAAATATGCAATCACAGGCCTA
>CAIOSF010000048.1 GCA_903860855.1 uncultured Alphaproteobacteria bacterium
ATAGGCGTCGCTCATCTCTCGGCCATGCTGCGCGACGAAGCGCTCCGCAGATATGGGGTGTGTCCGTTCATCCCTTTGGATTCACAGTTGCATTATTTAATTTGACTTCGCCTTCAGCTTGTCCATTGCATTTGACCTCGTCCATTTCATGTAGGAAACTGGTATAAGTGGGTAAATTTACCCGAAAAAAAATAACTTGTGTGCATCATGATGGATATTCAGTTGGTAAATTCCATTATTCATGTAATTTTATTGATTCTTTTTAAAAAAAATCACAAGTAGTGCACACTATGTTTATAAGAGTTTATATTATGCTTGCAATATCTTCTATTTCTGCAACTTATGCGGAGGACAAAGGAAAGAGCGGAAGTTCTCGAGATGGTGGACACGGCGCAAATGGAGGACATGCTGTTGGTTGCGGAGGGAATGGCGGAAACGGCGGCCATGGTGGTCACAGCGGCATTAGTGGTGGCAATGGAGGTCATGGAGGTGATGCAAAATGAAAAAACTTCCTATTCTTTTTAGAGAATTCGTTGTCATTGCTGGTGTAGTTATGGTGATTTCATCATCTATGGCCTATGCAGCAGACGGAGGCAGAGGTGGGAATGGCGGAACAGGTACTAGCGGAAACGGTGGTAATGGTCACAATGGTGGTGGATGGCGGGCGAGGTGGGGATGGCGGGTGAGTTCACCAAAATCCTTCATTGGAATGCTGGATTTTGAAACTATCAGAAGCGAACGAATAGGTAGAATCAATTTGTCATCCTGGGCTCATTTGATCGCACCTTCGGCGTCATGCCTGCGGAGCGCTTCGTCGCACAGCATTGCTGTGGGCGCGAGCCATATGCAATAGACAAGCCGCAGGCGAAGTCAAAGCGGCAGTAGTTAAAATTTGGAATTGGTATTATGCTATCACAGAAAAATCACCCTCATGCCGCAGAACTTTAGTTAAACTTCCCTTATGATGAATGTTAAAGATTAAAATCGGAATTTTATTGTCTTTTGCAAGGGATATAGCGGCAGCATCCATAACATTTAGCTCATTAGCCAATACGTCTCTATAGCTTATTTGTTCATATTTTTGAGCATCTGAATTTTTCGCTGGATCAGAAGAATAAACACCATCAACCTGTGTGGCCTTTACTATGACATCACAACCAGTTTCTGCTGCCTTGAGTGCTGCTGCTGTGTCGGTGGTGAAAAAGGGATTGCCTGTTCCACCAGAGAATATAACCAACCTATTCTTTTCCATGTGTCTGATAGCTTTGCGGCGAATATATGGCTCAGCTATAGTTGTCATAGGTATTGATGATTGGACACGAGTCGTTATCCCCATGCTCTCAAGCATCCCCTGCAAGGCCAGAGCATTTATTACTGTTGCTAGCATGCCCATGTAATCGCCACTAGCCCTTTCTATGCCCATTTTGGATATCGTTGCTCCACGACATATATTTCCACCACCGACAACAAGACAGAGTTGATACCCCTCATCATGAATCTCCTTAATATCTGAGCATATCCAGCGGATAGCACTGCTGTTTAGACCATACTTGTCGTCCCCCATCAAAGATTCACCTGATATTTTTAATAGAACACGATTATAGCGAAGATGCATAAAATTTTGCCAAGTTTTAGATGTGATACCGATTGCAAAAGCATTAATCAACATATAGAGGTTAATGTCAATGCCCTAACAAAGAGAACTCCCTAACGAAGAGAGAGAAAAGATATGCAGATAAAACAGACAAATCGAAATGGAGGTTGAGATTTGGGATAAGCAAAAAATCAAAAAACATCAATTATATCGAAAATAGTTGTTGATTACTTTCAGGAGATAATATCTCATCTATAAGACTTTGAATTACTAAAATACCACCCAAATATCTGTGCCAAATCTTCCTCTCCACATAATAGATGTGTCCATAATATTAGCTTACCTAGCTGGTTGCTTGATCGTTGGATTTTATAAATCAAGAAAGATTAAGAATATTTCAGATTATACTCTGGGCGGCAAGAAATTCGCAACAGTCGTCATAGTTTCAACGGTTTTTGCTACTTTTATCGATGCAGCTGCCATAATGGGTACAGTTGAAAAAGTGTACAGCTTCGGATTGCTATATGCCGTTACATGCCTCATCGCACCGCTAACTTGGCTTATTATGATCCAAATCTATGGTAAGAATATTGATCAGTTTAATGGCTGCTTATCTGTAAGTGACGTCATGGAGAGACTATATGGCCCCCTTGGTAAGTGGGTAACGAATGCATGTGCAATATTTTTCACAATTGGCCTAACTGCGATTCAAATACTTGCAACTGGCTATATATTTAACTATTTCCTAGGTATGCCACACTTAAACGGTATCCTGATAGCAATGGTGATTTTGTCCTTTTATTCAGCCTTCGGTGGGGTAAGAGCCGTTGCCCTCACTGATGTTTTTCAATTTTTTATATTCTTTGTAGCCATACCTGTGGGATGTATTTTTGCTCTAACTGATATAGGTGGATTGACAGGCTTGGCCGATAAGTTGCCACAAAGTCAGTTTGTTCTTAGCTTTACAGGTCCACAAGATACATTATTATTTTCAAGCTGGATATTCTATAATCTTGTTCCCGTTACTGCTGGCGTATTTATGCAGAGATTTTTGATGGCACAGCACTCAAAGCAATTGGTGAAGTCGTTAAAGATCATCGCATCTGTTCACCTCCCCCTCATCATCATCGTCTGCCTTATTGGCTTTATTATTAGAGCAAATGCTCCAGATATAGATCCGAACACAGCATTTATTTATTTTATAGGGCAGTATCTTTACGTTGGGGTGAAAGGATTACTGATTGCCGGAATGCTAGCAATTATAATGTCATCAGCCGATTCCTTGCTGAACACAGCTAGCGTTCTTTGTGCCCACGACATATGCAAAAAACTCTTTCCAGGTATTTCGGAAAAGCGAGAGCTAAATATTGCCCGCCTATCAACATTCATTATAGGCATATTTGCCATATTCGTCGCCCTACAGGGTGAGGGAATAATGGAGCTATGCTGGGTCGTTATGAATTTTTGGGATCCATTTATACTTATTCCGGTATCAGCAGGATTTTTAAAATTTAGAACGAATTCGAAATCTTTCTTGGTTTCAATAATCATTGCATTTTCTTTTGTTTGGCTTGGGAAATACATTGCAGGAGAATTTGGTACGGTAAGCTTTTCTTTTGGTTGTCTAGGAAGCGCACTGGGCTTATTCGGGATGCATTGTTATCAGGTATTCACTGGAGATATAGTGTTAGCGCCTAAGGTTGCCAAGGTTTACTCTGTTGGTTCTATAGAAAGACTGTTTAATCTTGGTTTGGTCCGGTTCATCCAACGTAAGTTCGAGGAGCAACGCCCACAATTCTGGCCTTTGACCGTCTTCGTAGTGCTTGGCTGTGTAGTGCCATTGTTTTTTGTTCATGGCACTCATGATTTGATGATCATCGGGGCGATCGCGGTAACATTGTGTTTTTTCCTTCATTTTCTTAGTTATTTCCCTCAAAAAATCCAGGATTATCAGTCATTGTTTTGGTATGCAACCCTAACCTTTTGCTGTCCATTCATGGC
>CAIOSF010000049.1 GCA_903860855.1 uncultured Alphaproteobacteria bacterium
CAGAGAGCAATTGATATTGGATTACTATCAGAGGAAGATTTTCGTTATGGCACTGATCAAGATCTTTTGGATAAGATGCACACTTCTAAGGACATAAAACTTATAGATCTTTTGCAACGTTGCAAAAGAAATGATAAGGCATTCAGCATCGTATCATATGCTAATAGCGATATACATTGTAAACCGAAGTTTCGTGGCATCGATCCTCTGGTTTGCAATGGTGACACTTGCAACACATTAACAGAGATAGACCAAGATTTTAAAATGCATTATGAAGGGGTCTATCAGTGGTGTCAAAGAGGATACGGAATTATCTTGAATAATGTATCAGATGGGAATGCGATTGGTAACTCTGAACTAGCCAACCCCTCATCCTGAACTCATTTAACTACATATTGCAGCTTTTTACATTTAATCCAATGCCAAAGATTATATACTAAACTTGCTGCAGTCAGCACAACGCACTACTTAAATTGAGAACTGGTATTTTTGTGATATTTAGCAATTTCATCGAAATTTAGCAGATTAGAGGCATATTGACTTATATTCTTTACATCATTATGTTCCTAGTATACAAGGAGTGCACTTAAATATGCCCTCTTCCCGTTCACAATCTGGGTATTAACATATAAATAAATTATTACGAAATTTGCCCATTGGAATTTGATTATGTTAACCTATAAGAAAATTCAATAAAATAGAACTAAATGCCCCCTATAAATGGAAGATGCTGTTATCATAAATGAGGCACGCGGTAGATTGTTGTCGATAGTGCGCAAAAAATCACCAAAGGCAGATCTTGCTGTTATAACCCATGCCCTTGATCTTGCAACTCAGGCTCATGATGGCCAAAGAGGCGCATCTGGTGAGCCATACATCACTCATCCAATAGCCGTTGCCACCATGATATCTGAACTTGGATTTGATACCCTCTCGATCATCACTGCATTGCTTCATGACACTATAGAAGACACACGCTTCACACCTCATGATATTCAAAAAGAGTTTGGTAAAAAAACCTTAGAGCTTGTTGAAGGTGTTACGAAACTCAACAAATTTGGGAACCAATCTAATGACGTAGCACAGGCAAGTAATTTGAAAAAACTGCTATTAGCAGTTTCAAAGGATATTAGGGTGCTGATTGTTAGGCTGGCCGATAGATTGCATAACATGAGAACGTTATCATCAATACCCAGTCCGGAAAAGCGTTATAGGATAGCCCTCGAAACCATGGAGATCTACGCTCCCCTAGCAGAGAGAATAGGCATGCAGCTTATGAAGAATGAACTGCAGGATATAGCGTTTGCTGAGCTAAAGCCCGAACTCAGTAAATCGATCGGCCGACGACTTGATTTTCTAAAAACTAAAGGCAAGGATACGGTCAAGTTTGTTTTAAAAGTACTTAATGACTTATTGCGTAGCTATGGTAGCTGCGCAATCATCACAGGTAGGGAAAAAACCCCATATTCCATCTGGAAAAAAGTTGAGAGGAAAGCAGTTAATTTTGATGCTATTTCCGATATATTTGCTTTCAGAATCATCACAAGCGATATTATAGAATGTTACCGTATTCTTGGTATTGTACATAGCAACTATCATGTAATAGCTAACGGTTTCGAGGACTATATTAGCAATCCCAAAACCAATGGCTATCAATCGCTTCACACCTTAGTTATAGGGCCAGATAAGAAGCCGATAGAGATTCAAATCCGTACGAAGCAAATGCACGAAGTTGCTGAAATAGGCATCGCCTCCCATTGGGCATATAAACAAGGCGAAACGCCTGATATGAGTAGTATTACTCAATACAAGTGGCTCCATAAGGTGACATCAGTACTTGAAAACAGCAGCAGTGCCGAAGATGTTCTGGAGAATGCCAAA
>CAIOSF010000050.1 GCA_903860855.1 uncultured Alphaproteobacteria bacterium
AGCATCAACCCACCTGATGGTCGATATATCTAAGACCATCAATATACTTCGCAATGATATCATCGATTTATTGACTCTTATTTGGATTGCAATTACAGCTATAGATATATTAACCGCTCGCAGCAAATATCTCCCCCCATCCTTAATATTACATATGTCTTCCCTTATCAGGATCTATGTCAAGCTTCAGAGATTTTGGCATTATCGTTATAAATTGTTCAAGATCTCTGCCTTCTTCGTTTTCACGAGTGCTAGATTGCACTTTTTCTTGTGTCGCGCTGAGTGCAAGATCAAGTGGCCACTCTACTGATCCTCCTTCTGGAAGGATAGGTGATTCCAATAGCGCCTTCTGTGGATCTACGATGATTGGGTTGTGGTGTTCTGTATGCATAGAATCCCCGAGCAATCCCTGATTTCTGCCAGTAATTATATACTTGAAATAATCTAACATATGTTTAATGAAGGACAAGAGATCTTTCACAGCCGCTCCCTCAAACTGCATGTAGGTATCACCCTCTTTGGTGACGCCAATGAGTAATTCACCAAATGTCTCCGTATCAATCCCTATGTCATGCTTTGAAGGATCGCGACCTTTATGATGACTCGATATCCTTTTCCTAAATACACCTTGATCTTTACTTTCTTGTTTTAACTGCTCGTATAACTTGCCACCATCTTTTATGATCAAGTGCCCACCTTTTAGCATCTCATCATATTTCTCCTGCTCTCCAGCCTGCTCCATCTGCACAACGACGTCCGACAAGGCATTCAAACAGAGAGCAAGCTTTTTGACATCTTTCGCCTTCAAGTCCCCTATGCTATCTTTAATATCAGTATTGACTTTGTCAAACAACTCCGGTCCATCGTTAAACAAGTCCACTCCATACTGAATATTCTTTTTAGTATATTCGTATAAAGATTCCATTTTACCTACTACTAAATCCTTTAACGAATCTATTGATTCATGCCTGTCATCATTCTGTATCATATTATCGTTCCCTAATATTCGTGTGTTATTATAAAACTGCTAGTTGCTATTTCTCAGTCAGGGCAAACATAGCACAAATATGTGAACCCTATGTTATGAACATAATTAGATAATGGAGTCAGATACATTGATATCGGTTCCTGCTTTTTAACTACTGCTGCTTTGACTTCGCCTTTGACTTGCATCCATTTCATGTGGGTAATTTGCACTATCCCCTCTCCAATGCCAAAATTCCTGGCAACGAATTGTCTTCAAGCCAAGAGAGAAAGGCACCTCCGGCCGTTGATCCATAAGTAAAATCCTTAATTGTACAACCAAATTTACTAATAGAGCTCAAAGTATCACCACCTCCTATAACGCTCAAAAGACCGCTATCTTTGGTGGCAGATTCTGTATACCATATCATAGATTTGGTGCCATTTGCAAACCTATCATCTTCAAACATTCCTAGGGGACCATTCCAGATTAAGCTGTGGCACCCGCCTATGAGACCAACAAGTAGCTCTATGGTTTTAGGTCCTATATCTAAAATTTGCGCATCATTTGGTATGGAATCAATATCACAAATTTCAATAAGATCATTAGCATCAACTCCATCGCTACGATCTTGTTGCACGTTCGGCCTCAAACATATAGCATCAATCGGTAGCACTAATATACCACTATCTATATATCTCGCCAAATAAGCTATATCACCTTGGGCCATACTCTCATAATATGATGAGCCGATGGCAATACCACGAGCATTTAATAACGTATTGGCCATGGCTCCCCCAACGAATAGGTACTTCACTTTAGTCACAAGGGAGTAGATTAGAGGGATCTTGGTTGAGATTTTCTTGCCACCTATGATGGCAATAACATCATCTGCATTATGATGCCTTGCATCCTTGGGCCACATAACATCACCTAAATATTTCTCGAGCTGATAAAGCTCATGCAATAAAGAAAACCCAGCATGACTGGGTAACAATTTTGCTATAGCACAGACTGATGCATGGTCTCTATGAGCAACCGAGAATGCATCATTTACGTAGAAATCGGCATGAGATGCGAGCTTTCTAGCTAATTCTTGGCTATTCTCCGTCTCTCCTGGGAAGAATCTAATATTGTCCAGCATGAAGACTTTTTGCTTACTATGAGCCAGATTTACAACTGATTGGGAGATATTAGATTGAAAGATAGTGGGTTGAATAAAAGCATCGTAGGAAATAAAACTAATATCATGACCGATCAATTTTGATATCTGAGGTATTAGTCTGATAAATGATAGAGAAGAATCCGCAAGAGTTTCGTTTGTAGGGCATTGCTCAATAGCTTTTGGTTGCCCCATATGACTGACAATTAAGACCTTAGCGCCATTCTTTACCAAGTAATCTATAGATTTTTTGCTAGCGAGGATGCGAGTCGGATCAGTGATTTTGCCATTATCGTCAATTGAGATATTAAAATCTACTCGTACTAAAACAACTTTATCTGTGATTGCCTCATTCACCACACATGATTCTATCCCGATGATTCTATATTTTTTACATATTATATCGTATTCTATCGGAGCCATGAGTTTAAGTTTTGCCTATATATTCTTTGCTGCATAAGATACATAACTCAAATTGTTTTTCTATATTAATTTCTGTATATTAAATAGCAGGTAACCCAATAATGAATTGACGATGTTAATAATCTGGCTTGGTATGCAAAATTTCGAAAGAAAACTATTAAGCTATCTATTGCTCTGCATTTTTCTAAAGAAGCTTGATACAATGCGCGAAGAATACAAAATTTTTTCGAAAAAATTCATAGAATAGAGTCTTCAATGCAAAATACAGACAAAAAATACACTGATATAATGAAAAAATTTAATGAGCATCCTCTTACTCATAAGATTATTGAGAATTTCAAGGATGATATCGCGCAAAATCGTGAGAATGATATCTTAGAGATAATATTAACTGATGATCCGGGGGAGAAAGA
>CAIOSF010000051.1 GCA_903860855.1 uncultured Alphaproteobacteria bacterium
ATACCTATACACTTAGTGATGGTGATGCTCTTGGCGTATATGATACGGACATGGCTCATATCGCTGCGTCAGAAGATTCAGAACTGATAATGGTCGAAGTACCGATGACTCGAGGGGTGAAGGTTTAATCTAGTCTTTCTTATTTCTATTTGATAATAATTTTATAAAAGCCCTTCAGAAATGAAGGGCTTTTTATTTACGCCTGATGCACCGTCCTGAAATAAGTTGACACAAAAACCGTGTCACCGTTATGAACAAAGTACAATTCAGAGTACCCAAGCGGACTCAAAAGGATTACAGTTTATCCTTCAAAATGCAGATTGTAGATGAAGTTGAAAAAGGGCTATTAACCTATAAACATGCTCAAAAGAAGTATGGTATTCAAGGTAGGAGTACCGTTTTGACATGGTTAAGAAAACATGGTAAATTAGATTGGCAAAGCAAAACTCCCATGAAGGATAAACGCCCCCCTAAAACAGCTATCTCACAGCTGGAAGCAAAGATTAGACGCTTAGAAGAAGAGAAAGAGATTTTGAATCGAGCTATCGATATAGCTGATAAGATGCTTGATACCAATATCCGAAAAAAGTATTTGCCTCTGTTGTCGGAAGCTACAAAACAACAGGGGCCGGAAGGAAAACAAGGCAAGTAGCAGAAGTGATGGGATATAGCCGTCAGTATTATTACAAGCTTTGCAAGCAACAGCAGGTTGTGGATAGCAAGGCACAGGCCGTTATTGAATTGGTACAGAAGGAACGTAAGTTACTGCCTCGTCTGGGGACTAGAAAGGTATATCATCTTATCGCTGCGACAATGCGTCAGAAGGCTCTAAAAATGGGTAGAGACAAGCTATTTACATTGATGCGGGATAATGACCTTCTCATTGCCCCCAGACGCAGATATGTACAAACTACGAACTCCAGGCACTGGATGAAAAAGCATCCCAATAGAGCAAAGACTTTGACAGTCATTAAACCGGAGCAGCTTTGGGTCAGTGATATTACGCACATCCGCACAGAAGAAGGCTTCTGCTATCTGAATATGGTCACCGATGCCTATTCTCGCAAAATCGTGGGATATGCTATTGCTGATAACATGGAGGCTGAAAGCATGATTGCGGCAATGGCGATGGTTTTGGCAACAAAGACAGCGAGCTACAGAACTATGCATCATTCAGATAGAGGAACACAGTATTGCAGCCAACTTTACGTGAGCCTAATGAAACGTAACAAATGCATTATCAGCATGACTGAGAACTCTGATCCTTATGAAAATGCTTTGGCAGAGCGCATGAACAGGACAATAAAAGAGGAGTTCGGACTTGATAAAGTCATCAAAAGCAGAGCCTTGGCAAGTAAGATGGTAAAAGAAGCTATTGATCTCTATAATTATCGAAGACCACACTTATCTTTGAAAATGAAAACGCCCGATGAAATACATAAAAAGTCCCGACTACTTAGTGCAGTCGGGACTTGATAAAAGCTATTTTTAAATCCGTCAACCTATTTTAGGACGATACATTGGATGAATCGATAAAACTCTTGAAATTATCATTTGCCATATGTGACAGCTTTATGGATTTAACTTTAGGTTTAAATATAATATTTTTTTATACCCTGGAACTGGCAAAACGA
>CAIOSF010000052.1 GCA_903860855.1 uncultured Alphaproteobacteria bacterium
ACAATTATATGAATTTTATGTTTACATTGGATCCGATGGGCGTAATATTTGCGACAATTCTTAGATTTAGTTTACACATGATATATATCAATGCAGCATAAGATATCAGAGCAGCATCTCTTTTTTCATTATTTTACTCCCATCATTCATAATAACGAGATAATCTCTTCTGATGCGCAAAATCAGCATCATTTCTATGATGCACTGTGGCAGACAATACAACAAGAGAGTTATTACGGTAATATGAACGGATATAGCACCAGCAGCGCATCCATGCTAAAGGCAAAATTTGTATCGGATATCTTATATGATCTTTGTACAAGTTGCGCCTGTTTTTCAGTAAGTTTTGCCATGGGATACCTTACAGGCATGCTGGGCGGAGGTGGCCCATGTCCCTGCGATTACCACCATTGCTAGTTTATAGCAATTCCCGCTTGCAACTATTTTACCATGGATTTGAGGTGATCCCCCCATTAATCCTATTAGATTCACAGCCTATATACAATGTACTCCACACCCAGCGACCTGCACTTTAATGCGGCTTCGGCTTGTCTACTACATTTGACTCCGTCTATTTTACGCGGGAAGCCAGTATCATTTTTTATCCCGATCGAACGTCAGCAGACATGGGGTAAAAAACAATGTCAGAACTGTAGCAAAAGTAAGACCACCGGCTATTGATGCCGACAACTGTCTCCACCACTGGCTTGAAGGAGAATCATAGCTTATAGATCTATCCAAAAAATCAAAGCTTAAGCCAAACACCATGGGTAATAGACCAAGGACAGCTGTGGTAGCCGTTAATAATATGGGCCTCAGACGTTGAATCCCTGATCTGATAATCGAATCTCTAACATCATGACCATCGGCGCGCAGACGCTGATAAGTATCAATAAACAGTATATTATTGTTTAGCACGATACCAGCCAAAGCTATCACTCCAACTCCACACATTACAACACCAAAAGGCTGCCATGATAATATCAAGCCAAGAAGTACTCCCACTGTCGATAGAAACACCGCACTCATAACCACAAGTGTGTGGTAGAAGTTATTGAACTGAATTAACATAATCATGAACATCATCGCTAAAGCAGCGGTGAAGGCTTTTGGCAGAAAGTCAGCCGTCTCTTTTTGCTTCTCTGTATCACCCTTAAACGTCACTTCGACGCCATCATCTTTATTGGTTTCCAACCATTTTTGTATCTGCTTAACCCTATCATCGACCAAAGCCCCAGCAGCCACATCAGAGCGAATCGTTATAACATTCTTACGATCAACTCTTTTTATTTCGTCAACTCTTTGTGATGGTGTAACCTTAACGAAGGTACTCAGAGGAAGGCTGTAACCACTGGTATTAGCAATCCTTAATTTGCCGATTTCCGATGCTATCCTGTATTTTTCCGGCAATCTAACAACTATATCTATCTCATCATCAACATCTTCTCGATAATAGGTTGAAATTTTGTAACCGTTGTCGGTAATCATTCTAATAGCTGAACCTATGTCGTTATTACTCAGGGAGTATTTTGCCGCTAGCTTACGATCAACATCTACATGCCACTCTATACCCGGGATAGGACGTGAATCTTCTGTATCCTTAAATCCCCCTATCGTAGCCATAGCGTTGATCAGCTTATTAGTAAAAGCCAAAGTGGTATCATTAGAACCAGACGATATATTGATTTCGATCGGCTTAGTTGATTTCGGCCCGTTTTGCTGGGCTATTATTTGAATATTCATGCCGTCGATTGCTGCAACTTTTTTACGAACATCTTCTAGAATGACCTTTGACTTGCGTCTTAGCTGCCAATCAACAAATTCTAATTGGATCACCCCCACGGTATCCTTAGGCAACTCGGTTTTAATATTGCCTATATCACCAGCCTTGCTGTAAAAAACCTTAATCTCATCCTTCATGTCAAAAATCTTATCCTCTATTTCCCTAAGAAGATCATCTTTTTGAAAAACAGACATATTACCAGGGGCTCTTATGGCTATCGTCGCGCCCTCTGCATCAACATCAGGGAAGAACTCCATGCCCGTACCAGCGAATATGAAAAATCCATATATTCCAATCATAAAAGCAAATATGGAAACTATGAATGTCTTCGGTCTATTCAAAATTTTATCAAGAAGTAAGGCGTAGCTGCGAGTGAAACCATGTAGATCCTTTATGTCACCGTTCTCAGCGGCCAACATGGCTTTTATTTCTTCTTCACTCGCTGGCTTATGTTTTCTCATCATTAGACTGCCAATTGCTGGCTGTAGAATTAGAGCAAATATCAGAGAACAAGTCATGATCGTGATGACTGTGATCGGCATGAACTTCATAAATTGCCCCAATATCCCGGGCCAAAACAAAAGAGGAAAGAACACAACCATTTTTACCAAAGTTGATGTAAAAACTGGAAAAAACATTCGATGGGCCGAGTTGGTGAAAGCATCGCTTGCATTCATTCCTTCGATTATCTTGCGATCAGCATATTCACTAATAACCACGGCATCGTCGACCACCATGCCAACTGTGAGAATCAAGCTAAATAGCACAACTATGTTTAGAGTAAAACCAGAAGCATAGAGTATTAGGATACAGGCAAAGAAACAAACAGGTAGAGACATAGAAATAAGCACAGCTGGCTTAATACCAACTGTTAATATGATTATGATTATCACTAATAATCCAGCTAAAACTATGCCATTTTCCAGCTCTGAAACCATATCTTCTATCTCTGATGACTGATCTTGTGAAAAGATAATGTCTAGGTTACTAGGCAGATTTTTCTTTGCCCCCTCGACTAATTCCTTCACATTTTTCACCACTTCTATTATGTTGCCTCCAGTTCTTTTAGATACCTCAAGAACTATCGCTCTTTTGCCGTTCACCTTAGCTATAGTCGATATATCCTTATATGTTGCTCGAATGGTGGCAACATCCCTAAGCTTTATTACGGCTCCATTGTTGGTAGATATAGGAAAATCAAGTAAATCACTCACATTATCTATCATACTTGGAACTTTGACTGAGAATTCTCCAGTTTTACCCTTTAATGATCCGGCAGTGACAAGCTGATTATTGCTCCCCACAATGCTTTGAACATATGAAAGGGATAATCCCAATTTCTCTATCTGTTTCGGATCAATGACAATTTCGCATAGATCATCTCTGTCACCTCCTATATTAACTTCCAGTACATCGGTTATACCCTCTATATCATCTCGTAAATCACGGGCTATTTTTAAGAAACTTCTCTCTGGAATATCGCCAGTTAAAATAACGTTTAAAACAGGAATCAAGCTGAGATCAACTTGCTTTACGTCAGGTCTTTTTGCATCAGTTGGAAGTTTACTAATCGTATCATTAACCTTATTGCGCACATCATCTAAGGCTTTATCACTATCAAAACCAGCCCAAAATTCTAAAATAATTGAACCACTTCCCTCGTCCGCATAGGAAGTCATTGTCTTTATCCCTACGATTGACCTAAGGGCTATTTCCATTGGCTTGAGCAACATCCTCTGAGAATCCTCAGGCGATATACCGTCTTGTGTAATGAGCACGTATATCATTGCAATCTTGACATCAGGATTACTCTCTTTTGGTATCTTGCTATAGCTAGAATAACCCAAGAGGATAACTAAGATAACGAAAAATATGACGCTTCTCTTATGAAGTACAAAAATTCCAAAAAAATTCATCTTTTAGTTAGTTATTCTCAGTTAATGTTTATACAACAAGCGATAAATTGAAGCAGCCATATTTAAAAATAGGAATTGATATAGCGCCGTACAGATCTCTAGATCGATCGACTATATTAGAAATATTTGTATGAGACAATAAGGACATGTATAATATACAGTTTCTATGTAATTGATAGAATCTGTATATAAATCAAAATACTAGTGGAGATTCTTATATAGCAATTATATGATATGGGGATTAAATGAACCTAGCTATGATTTCATCATAATACTTTCAACGCATGCTCTATCGCTATGTGGTATTTTACTATCACCCACAATCTGAAAAGTTTCATGTCCCTTACCAGCGATCAAAAGACGATCGCCAACCCTTAACATGCCGATTGCATAATGAATGGCTAAATCTCTGCCAGCGATCTCCATAAGGAGTGGTGCCGTATGGAGATCAACATGAACTTGCTCTTCTATGCTGCATCCAGCTATATCGCAACCAGATAGGATATCTTGGCGAATCATGGCCGGATCTTCATGCCGAGGATTGTCATCTGTAACTATTGTAATGTCTGCACATCTATAGGCGATAGCACCCATAATCGCTCTCTTGCCTGCATCTCTATTACCGCCACAACCAAAAACCACCAACAACCTCCCCAAACAACCTGATTGTAGTTGTTCAAGTACCAATTTTAGGCCATCAGGTGTATGAGCATAGTCTATATATATCTCTGCTATGCCCGAAGAGTTGGGAGTAATGCTGTGCTGATCTTTAAATTGGTCCACTGAGCCTTGGTCGGCTATCATTGGAAATTCAAATCGATCCATACGTCCAGGAGGTGATTGTAGATGGGGTATAGATGCTATAATATCGGTTATTTCCATACCTGTTGATATGGCCAACCCGATCGCACACATTAAGTTATCGATCTGGAAATTAGCCCCCAATACACATGTTGCTCTATATGTTTTATTAAATATAGATATAACTAGGCTGTCATTACTATGACTTAGTATCTTGAGATCATCATCCCTATAGGCCTTCCCATATGATAATATCCTGAATCCGCATGTAGCTGCGCATAATGACAAATCCTCATACTCTGCTATCTCCCCATTCAATACAGCAGATTTAGGCTGTAACCTAGAGAATAACGCTTTTTTAGCGTTATAGTATTCACTCATATTTTGGTGATAGTCTAAATGATCCTGGCTTAGATTAGTAAATCCAGCTCCTGTCAATTTAACAAAATCTAAGCGATACTGGTCCAAGCCATGACTTGATGCCTCGATCGCTATGTGGGTTATACCATCGTGCGCCAATTCCTGTAATTGAGTGTGGAGTAAGATAGGATTAGGAGTAGTTAGCACTCCGCCGGCAAGAGCTTCAATCGGCACCACGCTGATAGACTGATCAAAGAGTGTCTGGTTCGATTTTCCTTTAAAACGTACTAAGCCAAGAGTGCCAATAACTGCCGAATCGAAACCGCAAAAAGCAGAGATTTGAGCAAAGAAATAGCATGTTGATGTTTTCCCATTAGTTCCCGTTACTGCAACTATATTTTCCGGTTGATCTGGATGAAGACAGGAAGCTAGGTAGCTCAGGGCCAATCGCGGATTTTGCGTTGCGATAATCGCCCCCTCTTCTTCCATATAGTTGGTAAAGTTAATGTCTATACCAGGAGGTATGACTCGATACCCACTATCAACAGATTGAGAGAATAACAAATAGTCTCTCGATACTATAACGAACTTGGCCCCCTTTTCTATGGCTTGGGGTATAAAATCTTCGCCATTGAACTTTGCTCCACGAACAGCAACAAAGACTCCCCCTGGCTCCACTGTAGAATGCGAATCTGTTATTGATATTCCAACTCCATGACTTGCACGAATCGCAGAACCAAACTTAATAATGGTAGGAGATAATTCAACCTGTTGATCGATTTTTTGGTGTGACGAGGACATAGACTAATACCAGTTTTCAAATACAATGGACTCAGTCGAAGCAGTGGCAGTTGAAAGCAGAAATTAGGTATATGATTAGGAACTCACGATAGCACCATAAGGCACAGGCTTCCCATTGGGATCCTTATAAATCTTGCCATCGTCAGAAAACTTAGCAGCTATATACTTCCCATGACCAACATTGCTCCCATCGTAAAGAAAGGCGACGAGGAGACGACCACCAACTTTACGCATCTCAGCAGCCTTGCCGCGGTTGCTGATGTTATTTTTTGAACCTTTTTTTGCCATAATTAAAACTCCAATTAACTCAATGAATATATATTACTTACCAGGGGTAGTGATAGCAGCTTCACCTTCCGCATCTTCTACCCTACCACTAATCGATACCAAGACAAAATTTGACCTATCTGTAGGCTGGAGCTTATCACTTAGTTTAAGGTCATGAATATGTATAGATCTACCTATCTCAAGACCAGCAACATCAACTTCAATTACCGGCACAATATGATCGGGATGACATTTAAACTCCACAAAACGATGCACCATATTCATCACACCACCGCGCTTAATTCCCTGGCACTTATCCTCATTCACAACTTTGAGTCTGATGGAGATCTTAACCATCTTATCGCCAGATATTTCCTGGAAATCAACATGAAGCGGCATATCCGTAACAGGATGCAGCTGAATGGAACGGGTAATAGCTCTCATCTTGGAATCACCAAAATCCAATGTCACTAACTTCGACTCTAAGCCACCTTTTAAATACTCTTTTGTCAACTCCTTGGTCATTAAAGAAACCATGACTTCTTTGTCACCTCCGTATAATATCGCTGGTATGCGACCGGCTCTACGCAGAGCGCGAGCTGTACCCGAGCCAGACAATTCCTTCCTCTCAACCGCTAAAGTAAGCCCTGACATATACCGTTTTTCCAAATTTATTTTTGTTTTCAATGGTGAAATATACATTACGTATGGAGATAAGTCCAGCATTCCGAATCTATTAAGTACTAAAAAAGTATAACTAAACTTATACAAACACCTGTGCCCGCCTAATTACCGAAGCATTCCTCAATTGCTCTGCATATTTTTATCAGCCTCAGCAACAAAATTTTTAATACCATCAAAATCGTTGTCTATATTACCACCTCTATTAGCGAATTCTGGATTATATAACTTATTTAATTCTTTCTTATGTTGCATCGTGTGATGAGCAATTTTCTGGTAACTTGCCGGCAAGAAATTCAAATTTGTTGTCATGCTATCGGTTAATGTTACAACTTTGTTGCTCTCCATAGACACAAAATGCAGGCCTGGCCGTTCTTATCTACACCATGCCATCTCCGTCGATTTTAATTTATAAATCTTATTTTTGAAGTCTATAAAACCACTACGATGCTTTAGCAATTCTCCAGTTTTATCATCAGCCTTTATACTATTAGATAGTATTGAAAATTCTTTATTCTTTAAAGTCTACTTAGTTCGCATAATTGCATCGTAGATACGACTATGTATTACTTTATCATCTTGCAAACCGCTGTTATCTTTTATATTATATTTTATCTTCTATGTTAATGATCCCAGAACCCATCTCTATCTTGATGGATAGACTGTATTCTACCGTTGGCAATCCGATATCGGGCTTAGGCGCAAAAGTACTTAGCTTTCACAAGCTCGTATTTTGGCGCATCATTAGACTTTTTAGTCTCCGTTGTTACAATCTTAGATTTACTATCTCTGCTACTATAAGACCCACTATTCATCTTGCTTTTTCATCTTCCCCTTCCTCAAGTTATAAATCACCGCTTCGGCGACGAGCAAGATGTTCTCATAGTATCCAAACATGTGTCAAGCAGTCCTTGATCCAAACCTTAAACTTTGTGATCAACATTCAAGATAGCTATATCACCTACCGCATAACCAGATACTAAGTATAATGCTTGTCGCTGGACTGGCTATATTTGACCAAAAGAAAATAATGACGTAATTTTAATATGCAATTCGAAAAAATCATAAAATCTTCATGGTCATAAATAAAATTATTTTTGCTTAATAGCCATATAATCCTTTGCAAAAAATGATATTTTATTGTATCAACATCTGCAACACGTAACTGAACGAATTCCTCTGTCACATTCCTCGTACGTTGTAGTCAATAAGACTAATGTTGGTATCGAAAATTACGATCTAAAGTCTGTTAATCTATTAAAATTATTAATAATAGATGATAAATGCAGGGTCGATGGTCTGCAAGGGGAGCCCAGCACCCCGAAGAGGACAAGGCAAAGTATCAAACATTAACCTAAAAAACTATACAATTCCCAAATCGTGAGAAGATCTTATATGCCAAAACAATTAGACTTTTCTGCAACAAAGCGCACACTAGACACAGTATACGAGGTCCAGTTATGAGCAACAAAGCGGCCATGGATGGGAGGGCCCCACCACCTCAAGCAATTTATGGCATTATATTCATGCTACTTAATACAGTATCGCTGGCTGTCTTGGACATATCATCCAAGGCACTGCGCAGTGAATTTAGCTCAAGCCTTATAGTATTCATATATAAGTTCAGCTTGTTTGTTATGATATTACCTTGGGTTTTCATAGAGGGAAGGAAAAGATTGAAAACACGCCGATTACACTTCCATATATTGCGCAGTTTTTTTGGTACAGCTGGCGCTATTTGCTTTATCCATGGGCTAAAATACGTGAATATGGCTGACGCTGCTGCCTTAGAGAATGTCCAATACATCTTAATCGTATGCCTAGGCTTGATATTTTTCGGTGAGAAGTTAACAAAAACCAAACTTGCAGCCATAGTATTGGGCTTTTTAGGGGCACTAATTGTGGTGAAACCAGGATTAGTTGGTCAGTTTTTCAATAGTGATTATAGTTTCTCTGGTCACAAAGATGCGGGTGAAAGTAATTACTTATTCATGTTATTCGCTATATCATTTTGGGCGGTGAATACTATACTAGTAAAAATTCTGGGAAATACCGAACATAATAAGACGCAAATGTTCTACCTATTGCTATTTGCCTCCATTTGGTCATTTCCAGCAGCATTTATACACTGGGATAAAATCGAATTTCTCGGCAATACATTACCACTATCTCCAAGCTGGGTGGCGCTGAAAGATCTCAATTTCCGTCAGGAACATATTCTATTATTAGCTCTTATGGCAGCCTGCTATTTTAGCCATGGAGTCGCCTATTTTAATGCATTGAAAACTGAGCTCTCTATTGTCATTCCTTTTAGATATACTAAACTGCTCTTCAGTGCAGTTCTCGGCTATGTCTTTTTTGGAGAAATTGAAGATGAGTATTCATATATTGGCTATCTTTTTATAATAAGCGCAAGTTTGCTGCTGCTACGCTATGAAATGCGCAGAAAGAAAATGCTAAAAAAACGTCGCAAAGAAACAATCGATAATAAACTAGTACCAAGCCCTAGATGAACGAGTCTAAGTAACATTATTATAACCTAACGCCGTATGCACTACAGGCAATGCCTCGTTATGGTGCGTTGTGACAAAGCCGATGGCTGCAAGGCCAGGATATAATAACGCCATAACATCATATATACGGATAAAAATTAAATAGACAAGTAATACCAATTATCAAATGGGCTTGTCTATTGCATTTGACTACGTCCACTTCATGTGGGAAACTGGTATGATAAGTCACAATGCACAAGCAGGAGGATATCAATTCATCCACGAGACCACAGCATCGTCGCCATTAACTGAATACCAGAGAAACAAGCTCAGGATGACAGAAAGCTGAATTTCAACTTTTTCAAATGCTAGATAAATTGATGGCATATCTATATTATGCTTTATACAAACGCTTGCTAAATATTCTCTATTACATATTATTCATCTACCGCACCATGTTGCCGTTTTCTTCTGTCCTTCTTCATGCGGCGAGGCTGATCCTCTATCGATCCATTGGCCTGCAGATAATTATCCAGTAATTCATCGAATTCATCTAACTTATTGGTGAAAAAGTGATCAGCCTTATCAATAACTTGATATTCAAGATCAGATCTCTGCTTTTCAAGCTTTTCATAAAACTTGTATACCTTATCCTCAGATACTACGGTATCATCCGTCCCTTGAATGATCAAACCTGGAGTAGGACAAGGAGAAAGAAATGTTAAATCATATTGAACTGGAGGAGCTGCAATAACAAACCTACTAGCTTCTGGCCTCCTCATTAGAAGCTGTAGCGCAATCCAGGCACCAAAAGAAAAACCAGCAATCCAGCAACTAGACGCCTCAGGACAATTGCCCTCTAGCCAGTCCATGGCCGTGGCAGCATCAATTAACTCCCCAACACCATGATCAAAACAACCAGTCGACTTACCAACTCCTCGAAAATTAAATCGGAGCACGGAGAACTTATTACGCACGAAGGCTTGGAATATCCTATAAACTACTTTGTTATTCATAGTTCCACCATGAAGAGGATGAGGATGCAAGACCATAGCTATAGGAGCCCCCCTTTCCTCACTTTGATAATACCTTCCTTCCAAACGACCGGAAGAACTATTAATAACGATATCTCTCATAGTTGCAGGATACATAACGAATTAGACTCTAGAATCGAATACCATATACGGATGGTTATGACAATCAAATATAAGTGGCAGCTAATACTGGACACAATTGGAAAGAATCATGTGTATTGCGCCCTCTGTACTTTGTATTGATTTTTTCCAAAAACC
>CAIOSF010000053.1 GCA_903860855.1 uncultured Alphaproteobacteria bacterium
AAAAAACTCATAAAAAGCACTAAAGATCGCATTCAAACCACTGAACAAGGATTTTGCTTTGCCACTTCTGTTGGAGGTACTCTGACCGGAGAAGGGGGGGATTATATTATTGTCGATGATCCCCATAAACCAAATGAAAGCCATGCTCAGAGACAAAAGACTATTCTCTGGTTTCAAGAAACTCTGTCATCTCGCCTCAATAGTGCGAACGGTGCGATTGTGGTTGTGATGCAAAGAATTCATGATGACGATTTGAGTGGCTTTCTCTTGTCCAAGAAGCAATGGACTCACCTCCAATTGCCAGCACTTGCAGATGAGAGATGTATAATCTCTTACAGTAATTTCAGCTATACAAGAGAAAAGGGAGAAGCTCTGCACGTAGTGAGGTTATCTGCGAAAGACTTACAAATTATACAAGAGAGTATAGGTCAGTATGCATTTAATGCTCAGTATCAGCAGAAACCCATTCCGGTCAGATCTAGTATTATAAAATCTGAATGGCTTGGCTATTATGCAATAGATCAATTTAAAGATCTCTACAAGGTAGATTCTCACGCGATATATCAAAGCTGGGATTGTGCAATAAAGCCAAATGGTGACTACACAGTGGTGCACTACCTGGCTGGTTAAAGACGAGAAGTTTTATCTGATCGATGTCCTTAGGGAAAAATTAGAGTATCCCAAGTTGCGTGATGTTTTGGTTAATATGATACAAAAATTCAATCCGAAGGCCGTTCTAGAAGGTTAAATTTGGCTATAGTTTTGGATAAGAGCGAAAATACCTATGTTTTTAACTCCTTTTCGCTTTGCCCCATTTCTTCATGCGCTACACACATGCATTCACGAATGCATAAATGAGGTTTCTATCCTCTGGTGTTGATAGAAACTCTGGATGCCACTGAACACCAACTACAAAAGGTAAAATTTGAGATTCTATACCTTCTATCAGCCCATCAGGAGCTATGGCGTTGATATGTAGATCCTTTCCAGCCCTATTGACAGCTTGATGATGCGAGGTGTTTGCTCTGTATTTGGCACTTTGTACAATCCTATATAATTTGCTATGGGAATCAACGGATATTTCATGCTCTGGTAACTTATTATGTGAGAGTGATGTTGTGCTGGATTGATTATCTCTATGATCATCTCTAGAATGTCGAACATCACTCTTCCTCTGACCAGGCAGATGCTGAAATAAAGTTCCGCCAAAAACAACGTTGATTAGTTGCATTCCACCGCATATGCCAAGTATTGGCATTTTCTTTTCAATCGCCATTAATAGCATAACTTTTTCAAACGCAGTTCTCTCTGGACGAAAGGACATATCATCCGGGTAGAGATTTTGTTCGCCATACATGCCTGGATCTATATCGAAACCTCCACCTGTAATCATGAGGCCATCTATGATGTCGATATATTGTCTTATTATAGGGTTTTGAGAAGAATATGGTAATAAGATGGGGGTTCCGCCGCACTCCTCTATGGAATCACTATAATGTCTTCGCAATGCATACCAAGGATAGCGATAATACCCTTTGTTGTCCTCTTCTAAATCAACTATAACACCGATAATAGGTCTAGTCTTACTGTGTTTTGTTTCTCGTTCAATCTTGTTCATTGTCTCACTGCTATTTGTTATAACTCTTTCGAGATTTGTCATCTAATTAAATCACCCAATCAAAGTAACAATCATGCGAATGTCTTTTGTAGTCAAGATGCGATATTAGGGAGATTGAATATATATCTACACGCAGGATACATTCTGTAGTTGGTGTAAGTGTAAATTTAAAAGGATCTTCATGCCCACGAGCGCCGCCCCTCTCGGCAAAGTCTCATGGCAGTTCGCTTAGTAGGCCAGATTGACACCTGATTCATCCGATCGGATTCATTGGCTCGGTTATCTATCTCCAACCGAGCTTCTCCTCTCCTCAATCCCTAGTTCGGTGTTATTTCTTATGATCTCATTAACCAGTTGCCGGTGCTGTACCCTTTCTTCATGACTTATCCGCGGTGGGATGGATGGGCCAAAACCCTGTATCTCAAAACCTTGAGGCAAGCCCTCTTGATATAAATGAGTTGAGATATAGCTATTTGATCTTTTAATATATTCCGCAAATAATTCCCATGATTCTCTCTTCTGGCCATTCTCATCTATCCACTCCATCTCGCCCATCTGAGCAACGTGAGGATCCTTCCCTCCATCGATTTGATTCTGCTTGAGCTGCATCACACTGTATTTATCGAAGTATATCTGATCCTTCTCATACCCACGTATTTTGAGTTCCTCAATATTCATACCCCCGGCGATAAGAGAATCTCGATGTTGTTGCATTGCTGCGCTCAGTTTAGCATTTTCTCCAATCGTTCGATCAGCAACTCTATAAACAATGAAATCATGAGGATCATTGCCGAGGAACTTCTCTTCTACCTTTGGATTCCAGCCAGTGTAATTTAGTAATGATACGAACTGAAGTATAAATTTTAGAAGAAATGGAATAGCTTCCAATACAACATCTCTCAACGTACGATAGGAATTACTGTTTATTAGTCTAAGCTGAATAGCTCCATCAGGATTTATAGAGCACTTATGCTTAACTTCCGTTGCTACAGATGCCCCAAAGCAATTACCCTTTAAAATAATGTCATTGGGATTTATACCTTGTTTCAACAATGCATTCACCTGGGCTATGCCTGAATTCACCGCATCGTTAAATTCCACCATCTTACCTGTGCTCTTTCCCATACCTGGTAGGTTAAAAGCATGGACAGTGGCCCCTATATTTTTAGCATCAGACGCCATTTCTCGCCACTTAACTTCAAGAGGTTCATTTCTCCCAAAAAAGTAAATAATATGTTTCCCTGATCCTGGTTTATCTTGGGGTTGATTTACATTTGACTTTAAAGTCACTGTATCCAACTCCGCGTTCTTACCATCAGTTAGTTTAGCTGTGACTTTAGTTCTTTCTGCATCCAATGACTCCATGTCCTTAAACATAGATGGTTTCTCTGGATTCATACCCTGTTGAATCGTAATAAAATCTTCGAAGGAGGAGTAGCCTTTATCTCTATACCAATCTTGCTTTTTGACTGGGTATATCATCTGAGAGACTGCGCTTTGAAGCCACTTGTAGAATATTGACATAGATTTATAATTTAACTTAATGATTTGATGGTACGATCGTAACAAGCTGTGTGTACCATTACAAGTATAAAAACGGAAATATTACTGATATAGACAAGGTTATCGTCTCAAATCTTAAGCTTTTCTTACAAAGAAATAATAATTTCACTAACATGCAATATAATCTCAATTAAATAATACTCCGGGAAATAAAAAATGATCATCGACCATAAATATAAAGATCAAGTAGTTGGTGTGTTAGGTTTTGGAAAAACGGGAATTAGTATGATCCAATCCCTCTTAGCATCGGGAGCAAAAGTTATCGCTTATGATGACTATGAATGCAAAGGTATGAGCGGAGGCACCAAGAGCCTGGAGGGTGAGCCATCGCAAAATATTGCCAAGGAATGCCTATTAACCGTAACCCACCCAAACCTCATAGTCGCTCCGATAGAACTAGAAATGATCAGCTCTTTGGCTATAAGCCCTGGCATCGACTCATCGAAGCATGACTTGGTGCAAAGAGCTATAAAGGCGAGTATTCCTATTATATCAGATATGGATATGTTATATGAAGCCTGTCCATTAGCTTTTTACATAACCATAACTGGTACAAACGGTAAATCTACAACAACCAATCTGATAAATCATATTATCTGTGGTATTATCAGCATTGATGAGCAAAGGCCAAACTTTAGACCTCATCGGCATGAACGCTGCAAGTTCACCAGTGTTCAAATGGGTGGTAATATAGGCACCGCCTCTCTATCGCTTCAAGTCGTTAATAGGACAGATTCAGCCTATGTGCTGGAGATGTCATCATATCAGATAGACCTGCTCCTTAGTATGAAATCAAGCATTGCCATATGCCTAAATATCACTCCAGATCACTTGGATCGCTACCAAAACATGGATAGATACTCAACATCGAAATCCCAACTATTTGATAGGTGTGATCATGCAATCATCTCGGTTGATCATCCTCACTGCCTTCAGATCTATGAGGGGTTGAAACGAAAGCAATCACAGATGAATGACGTGCAGCCAAAAGCTTCACAGCCAGTGATTATACCATTTTCCGTCAAAAAGCGCCTGTTATATGGTGTCAGTTTAATAGATGGGATTTTGAATATCTCCTTGGATGATTATATGAAAGAAAAAACGAATAGTGAAATCAGAATACATATTGAAAACTTAGATATCACAGGCTTCATTCCTGGCTCCTTACTAGGTAAACATAATGCTGAAAATATAGCCTCTGCTATTGCCGTTTCTTTATTATGTGGTTGCAAATTAGACGATACCTTGCAGCAGATCAAATCATATCAGGCATTACCACACCGCATGGAGATTATACAAACCTTAGATCAGTTAAATGCTGTTGGTTTGAATGGGGACACAGAGGCATGCCGTGGTATCATATGGGTTAATGATAGTAAAGCCACGAATACAGAATCAACTAGATATGCCCTAAATGCTTTCTCTAACATCCATTGGATTATGGGTGGGTTGGCGAAAGAAGATAGTGTGCTTGCTCTGAAAGACGATTTGCAGAACGTCCTGTGCACCTACCTAATCGGATCGTCAACCGATAAATTTGCTGAGCATTGTAAAGAAATAAGTCTTGCAGGATCTGGTATGAAATATGAAATTTGCTGCACATTGGAAGAAGCCATAAACAGGATAAAAAATAAAATACAATCTGGAAACATAAGGCCAAATGCAACAATTCTACTCTCTCCTGCTTGTGCCTCTCTCGATCAATGGAAGAATTTCGAGGAAAGGGGCGAATATTTTGCAAAAATAGTAAGAAAAATCAGTCGCGAGGAAGATCGATTGCAGTGAATGGTAAAGGCCGATCCTTATACCACTACACACCAATTTACGAATCTAATAGTATGTGTTTTTATATATCCGTATGCGCTACATCGTGCTCACCTTGATGAAGCTCGCTCATGTTTTGCTGTCCGGCCAAACAAGTATCGTTATATCCGCAAGAAGCATCGATTTTACCAACATCATGATGATATCCAAAAATCTTTTTAGCCCCTAGCTGCAAGTATTGGTCAACCACAACGACTGGAGAGGCGAGTGTAGTCAAAGTGCCGCTTATAAGATGATTCATAGCATCGCCAATGATGGGTTTACCAAGCTCATAGCCGAGAACAAATACCACCTGCCACGGCACCTGCGCCTCCTTACTCCTCCAACGATCCAAGGATGACTCGCGTATCCTGGGAGTTCCGGGAGTATCAAAGAAGCAATCTTACATCCACCCCCCAATCCTGCAAAGACTCCAATGACGGTACTAGCATAGATTAATACCGGCAAAAAGAGAATCATGTATTGATTCCAAGGCATGTTCAAAATCAGTGTCACTTCCGCCAGCAGCATACCTTGAGAAAATGCCGACCACAGCCCCCACCGCAGCTCCACCCAAAGCCGCCCTATCCTTTGCATAATCCTTACTATAGGCAATACCTGTCGATATAGCGGCGTAAACACCAGCGCCACTTAATGTTGAAACTGCGTATTCTACGCTTTTACACTTATCCATAATATCCTCAATAATATCATATATTTCATATATGGCACGATGTCGTGCTCGTAATTATTGCATCACACATGATAATATAAGTCAAGGAGATTAGTATAATGGAAAGAGAGCAATGCGACTGCACTCTTTAGTGCAATAGAGTTTGTAGAACTAGAACAAACCAATGTAAATAGCATTAGATACTGTTTATCAAAAGATATCTTAGATTTGACCTCATGTAATAAAAGGCATACAATTCCCGTGCGTGTATTCAAATTTGTTTTTTAGTCTATGGTGATGTCTAACTCAAAGCTCGACGGTATCAATAGTGGCATAAGTAGCAGTCTGCGGGATATTCAGGCCAATGAGAAGAATAAAGCTCAGGCAAGCTTGACCCCAGAGGAGAAAAGTAAACAGGAGATAGATAAGCACGAGAAGATGTTCTTAAATCTCCTGGCAACAGAGCTAAAAAATCAGACACCTGATAAGCCTGTCGATTCAGGTCAAATGATGCAACAGATCGCACAGATTACCCAACTGAGGACTACTCTGCAGCTCAATTCCAAGGTTGAAGAGATTAAGAATGCAATTTCCAGCTCATCCAATCTTCTGAACGCCAGCATGGTGGTTGGCAAGAATGTTGTCCATGAAGGCGATATAGTTACGGTAGGTGAAAATGCCAAATCCATACCCATATACTATAAGCCTGAGCAGGTGATGGTGGGCCATAAGATTGAGCTTGTCGTGCTTGATAAAAAGGGTGAGACATTATATAGCAAAGATCTATCTAAATACCAAGTAGGGACAATTAATTCCTTTACCTGGGATGGCAAAGATGCTATGGGCCGTAAGTTGCCAGAAGGAGAATATAAGTTTGTTGTACGAGCCAAAAACGATAAGGAGCTGAAAGCGAAGGTTTATACGAGCACCCTAGTGAAACAAGCTATGACCGATGGATCTTTGTGGTTAGTAGATGGTAGACATATACCTTTAAATCAGATTTATGGTATTTCTGATGCTGAACATAAGGGTATTTTACATGGCATCCCTGCCGATATCGGTGGCAGTCATCTATATGATAGTGCCCTAACATCTAATTATGTAAAATCCCAATTACTTGAACAGGCTAAGCAAACTATCGATAGCGAACACAATATTCCCGGCATTGATCCAAAGGGGGGCATTGGTGGTCAGAAGATAACAAAAGAGCAGGTGGCGGCCTTGAATATGGCTGAGTTGGGTAAGTTGGTAGATCAAATAAGCTAATATAATACCCAAATTTAGGCTATTAGCTATTGCATCATGTGATACGCCGTTCTGCGGTGTGTGTATATCTGTCTAGTCTGTTGGTTTATCTTCGTATCGTTAGACGCAATGTTAACTTTATTATATTATATTAGCTTGAATACACATATAATGGATAA
>CAIOSF010000054.1 GCA_903860855.1 uncultured Alphaproteobacteria bacterium
AGATAGCTAGCGTTTTAATTGAGAGGGGGGCTAATCTGGAAGCAGGGAATCCTATTAAAGTTGCTATGAAAAAAGATTCAAAAGAAGCAGATCTTCTGATAGCTAAGATTATAAACAAAGGGGTGAATCTCAATCATCAGGATCAAGGAGATAAGCAAAATATCTTTCATGATTTGCTTCAAGGAGGTAAAAAGCTCTTAATAGAGGCGGCTTTGAGTATAGCAAAGAAGAATGCTGTTTTGCTAGAATCTGTTGATGCCAATGGTAATAATCTGGCTCATTTATCAGCTATAAGTGCTAGTTTGAGGGATGTTGTGAATGATATGAACCTTCAGTTTACTGCAAAAGCTCTAAAAAGTACTAACAAGAATGCCAAGTATCCCTTAGACGTGATCATCTATTCGTACAAGCACAAGACTGCTAGCCACAATGATGTGAGAAAAATGATAGATAGAGGGGCAACTAGTAGTAATAAAGACCTCTTTAAAATGGTATTAGATGATGAGATATTACTAAAGAATGGGGTGCCACAGGCCTTAGTAAATGCTGACAGTGGAGCAATAAACTTTCAGCTGACAGATGGAACAGGTTCTTTGCCAATAGATCATGCTCTGATTAAAGTGTTTTCACCGATAGATACCTATTCTGACATTAATTTGGATGCTGAGACAGACAACATGTTGGATAAGCTAGCTCTCTCTGTATCAGTTAGCACTCCAGAGATAATGCTTGCAAAACAAACATTTGGGCTATGCATTTTTGACCAAAAAACTTAGTTCTTTTAACTATCTGGAGGGCAAGCTTTTTGCACGAGATGCCGGGGCTTATTCTTTTTATAGTAACCCTCTTAATGATGGAGAGTCTATACTCAGCAAAATGGTAATGAATAATGCTATTTTTAGTAAGCATTTATTCATTGCGGCTTATGAGGTTATGGATAATCATTTAAAAAAAACAGGAGCAAATGAATATATAAATATTCTGGAATCGGAAGTAACGCCTTTAAAATTGAGTTATAGCTGAACATAGGGTTAGTTCTATTGTTCAAGAAATTTGTGCTCAGGAAGAAGATGGATTACCTGAGCAAATACTAGTTCAGGCTGAAATTAAATATAAGCAGGATTTTGGTAAAGTTAGCGGTATTAACACGATCAATGCCTATGTTGGCTTTACCGCTTTGAGTTTCATTGAATCGAAAGATGCCATAGCCAGAACCCTTCCTAACGAGATGGCTAGATATCTACATGGCAATGAGATATTGTGGACCCTTGGTTATTTCATCTCCTCCGTAGTTTTCTTTGGCATGGATAAATCAATCGACAAGGGATATTTATTCAAAATATCAGCCAGTAATGCGGGAATATATGCTATTAGAAAGATTGCCATCCCTTTTCTTACTCCAGATGATGACAAAAAAGCCAATCCAGATGGTAAAGGTCTAGTCGACTTTTTTTCCAAGTATAGTAGCAATATCATTTTCGATGCAACCTTGTCTCTTGCTCAGCTTAGTATCGCCATGATGACCTCCAAAGTTCCTTTGGGAAGTGACAACGGTGGCCAAGGCTTTGTTGATACCTTTGGCTGCGGCATTGGCTACTTATTATAATCAGTATAACGGTGGTGCGACTGATAGTGGTCAAATCGCCAAAGGCATTTCATATGTTGGTGGATTTTACTCTGCTTACCTATACGCCTCAACTCCCGAATATATTGTGGGCCATGATCTCGGTAAAAACCTACACATGATAGGTAAGATTTTTACCACGATAGTTGCTTTTGATACAGGTAAAAGTTACAAAGCTACTGGCCGATTATGCTATTCCCGGTTTATTCGAGGCTACTGAACTCATAGCACCCTGTGGTGGAACAGACCATGGGCATGATCACTACGGGACATTAACGTGAAATCATATCATTGGTATTAGGCTCAACATGTTAGCGCAAATATAGTAAAATATAGTAAATTAATTTCATGTTAGGTACGTTGTCATCCCCCTTCGACAACGCTTCATAATTATACCCTGCAATGGAAATTCATGTTGTTTTCCTGCTAACACATCTTCTGGATTCCATGCACCAATTTTCATAAGCAGTAGCATCGACTGCAAGACCTATATCACCTAAGATCGATACACCGTCTTCTTCCAATAAGCTTACGTGCATCAGATGCCTTGCCATCATCGGCACGTCCAAACTGCTTTGTCTGGCTGTTTAAGAGCTCCTTGATTGTTTTTCTAATATTATACATTCCTACCATGTTGATATTCTTGGATTTTTTCTAGCGTACTCTCATGTACTACTATATCGTATGGTTTTTCCATACTTTCTTGTTTACTTATCATACCAATACCATAACATTATGTTTGTATTCATGATGCTATCATGTCTCACCAATAATCTAGACACACTCACAGGCTCCACCACTTATGCAGGATTTGAAAAAGCTGAATTCTTGAATTCTATGGCTAGATGGTTACAGTTACAGATGATCATGATAGGCAGCCGCGATTGTACTGTTATCGCTTCATTATGTCAATATGATATGAACGGCTCATAGTGCGAAGCTCAAACCGCTTATCCAACCTATCCTAGTTTGAATAAGAAGAACAGATTGGATAGAGCCTCGATGATGTGGAAGTTGTAAAGGTTGAAACTTGGTTTCCTATCATTCTGAACTCGTTTGATTTTGCTGAGAGCTCGTTTATTGCATTTGCCTGCACTTTCGGTTTCTCCATTGCATTCAGGATGATAGGCTAATTCTATGTAGTTGATGGTGTCTCTAGTTTAGTTGCCCTCATCATGAGGGGACTCTCCAGCCACTCTTGCTAGAGCTGAAGCTGCCGCAGCCGCTATGGCTTCAGCAGCTTCTCTATCTCTACTTTGCTGCTCTCTAATCTCCTTGTCCTTAGCATAGGCTGCTTTCTTGATCTGACGGTAGTAGAACCCTGTACCAGCAGGTATCAGGCGTCCCACTATCACATTCTCTTTCAGGCCAGTTAATTTGTCAACCTTACCAGACACGGCAGCTTCTGTTAGGACGCGAGTGGTTTCCTGGAATGAGGCTGCTGAAAAGAACGATCTAGTGCGCAGTGAAGCCTTCGTTATCCCCTGTAATACAGGTATGGCAACAGCTGGTTCATATCCAAGTTTTATGGTTTTATCATTTACCTCTTCAAACTCTAGTGTGTCAATTTGCTCACCAGCCAAGAGGGTAGTACCACCTGAGACAGTCACTTCAACTTTTTGAAGCATTTGCCTGATGATAACTTCTATATGCTTGTCATTTATAAGCACACCTTGCAAACGATAAACCTGTTGCACTTCTTGCACTATATATTGGGTTAAGGCCTCTGGTCCCATAATACGCAGAATATCATGGGGGGAGGGGTTACCCTCCATAAGCATGTCACCCTTTGAAACATAATCTCCCTCGTTGACCGTTATGTGTCTACCCCTTGGCACAAAGTATTCGGTACTGTTAGCAGTGGCGCTTTCATCCCTATTACCTTCGCTATTGGCAGATCTTACTATAATTCTACGCTTAGATTTATAATCCTTACCAAATTCGACATAGCCATCGATCTCACTGATGACCGAGTGATCCTTCGGTTGCCTTGCTTCGAATAGCTCAACGACTCTAGGAAGACCCCCGGTGATATCCTTACTTTTTGATGATTCTTTTGGAATCCTTGCTATGACGTCACCAGCATAGACTGTGTCTTTATCATTTATGTTTAGAATGGCATCAACTGGTAGGAAGTATCGAGCTTCAAGCCCGTTAGCCAGGGTTAAGACGTTTCCCTGATCATCAGTTAGAACGATACGAGGTCTTAGCTCATTGCCGCTCCTTGCAATTTGTTTACTATCGA
>CAIOSF010000055.1 GCA_903860855.1 uncultured Alphaproteobacteria bacterium
CTGCACTTCCTCCAGCTTCTCTTACCGCTTTTATTAGACCCTTCTTATCGTTTTTAAGCAAGAATCCTACCTCTCCTATAAGAATATTAATAACCAAATCATAGTTATCCGACCTCACTGCGGATTGTAAGCTATCAAGTAGTTTTTGTTGTTCTGTTCCCATTCATTTTACGCTACGCCTGCGGCTATATTTTGCTGACTCTGCTTAGTCATTAAATAAATCAAACCTCCAACAACTGCTAAAACCCCAACAACAACAGAAACCGTTATAATTGTATTGCTGCTGGATGCAGATGTCGATTGAACCGCCAATAGCCCATACTTAGCTTGGTCGGTCGCGGCTTTCGCTTGCAGTATAGATGCATACATATTGTTTTTTGATGCACCTAAAGCATCCTGAGCCTCAATAATACCCGCCTGAGAGGTAACTTGAGCCGACTTTAAATTAAGACCAGCAGCAACTGCAGTTCCTACGCCACTTACCATATTTCCTACGCCACTAAGTATCCCACCCGTAGCATCAACATTCTGGTATTGCTGATTTTCTTTTATGAGTGCAGTAACTAAATTACTTAGGAAGGTCTGGTTATTATTTGTTATGCCATTTACTATCAGCTTAACCAACTCCTCATCGCTTATGTTGGCTGGAATCGGCTTTCCTGAGTCAACGACAGCCTTTATAAGAACAGCTTTATTGTTAGATAGCATCGCTCCTATCTCAGCCATCATTATATCAATAACCCTCTTATGGTCTTCGGCTTTTATTGCCCCTAGAATATTCTCCTCAAAGTTATGTTGGTCGTATTTCATGCCTAGCTTTTTGAATGTGATGAGTGTGACATAGCAACCAAAGACAGCCCTATAACTCCTATGACACCTAAGATTGAGCCTGCGATTATCAGGTCGGTGGAGTGTGACTGAGAAGTGGTACTGCCACTCCCGCTAACCGAGCCGTCATCGCCATAATTTTTGATACCAGCAAACCTCAAGTCCATCTTCATGTCTTTTATCTGGTCTTCAAATCCTTGCTTCACCTTCGCAATTTCAGCCTGATGCTGTGCTTCTGTTTGTTTGAGCTTCTCTGAGTTTATTTCATTGAAGTAATTCTCAAACAGCTCTTTATCTGGATGTATCTCAAGTATCTTTGGTATTACTTCATCCGATTTTGTCTTATATAACGATACTAGCTTCCCGTATAACTCAAGCCTATTTTGGGCTTTCTTTATACCATAATCCGAAAGGAGTTGCTGTGCCTTTTTCAGTGTATTGTTATCGGCTTTAGCGATTCTACTGAAAATACTTTCTGGCTTCTGTACTGGCTTCTGGATATACTCTGAATCTTCTCTAAACATAATATATTTGTTTTTAATAAGAAAGGGCAGGCAGATATTCCGCCTGCCCTTATCTTTTTTTAGCTCACGATGAGATTAGCTCAGTTTCATGCCTGATGGGGCAACGAGCTTGACCGTCTGGTCGATGTATGTGTCAGGACGGCTGAGCGTCTTGACTACACCTTGACCAGCCAGACCACGTTTCAGTGAAGCCACATCTGCTGCATAGAAGAACCAGCGGCAGGTAGCACCAGCGAGTTGGGTGTATTGAAGCTGAGTACCGCCATACAGGGTAAGGTCGGTTTCAGTTTCGATAGCATTCTGGTCGAACTGGTTCAGCTTCACGAAGTTTACCACAGGGTAGGTCGTTTGCTTTCCAGTCGGGTCGTAGTCGGTTACGTTCAGCGGGGCTGAAAGTTGCACAGTGTTTGTGCTTTCCAGACGCAGGCGACCGAATACCAGCGGTGCAGATTCCGAACGAGCCAGCAATGCTGCGTAGCCAGTTGTTCCACCACCGTAGAAGCCGCTGAAATCATACGCGATAGAGATGGTCGATGGGTTGCCGAAGTTTACGGCTGTACGGTTCTTTTCAGAGCCGAACAGTACCACTGGCTGAGCGGCAGAATCGGTAGACGTTACGGTAAAGATGTACGGCATAGACACGACAGGACGAGCCGCCCTTGCGTGATTAGCTGGAGCAGAATGACCGCCGTCAGCACCGAATGCATCATCACCGAATGCATCATCACCGAATGCATCGTCCATGTTCCAGCCATCTGCATTATCCCATGTGTTCAGGCGGTTAAGCTCTGAGTCGAGAATGTTACGGTTGTTTTTGTTGAATGACATTTCTTTGAGATTTAAGTCGAGTGATTGAATTTCTTGGCTCTGTCTTTTATCGAGCCTCGCAAACCTTCCTTTGTTCTGTTGTATTGAACATTGCAAACCTTCTTCCTACTTTCGAACTTTCTGGTAACAGAAATCCTACTGAATAGGGATTCGCACCGATAACGGGCGATTTATTTTTAGGCGGTAGTAGCAGCAGGTGCGACAGGAGCAGCAGGTGCAGGCATAGATGCTTTTACAGGCACATGTGCGCCGAGCAACTCATGCTTGATATAATGTGCAGCTACCATTGCGCCTGTTACAGCCACGAATATGAGACCTGTTGAAATGAGCAGACCTTTTATTGAACCCTTTTCCATGTTTTTTGATTTTTAGTTTTTGAAAATTTATAAGTGCAAATTAAATGAGATAAAAATTAACCAGCGTTTTTTTATCCTCAACATTAGACTTGCGCTTTATACAATATCAGAAAGCCGCACTACTTAGCAATAGGTTATCTTTGCTGATTAAGCACAAAAAACTATTTTTGCAACAAAAAAATTTATGGCTTCATTCCACAACATAGAAGGGCAGGAGATAAAAATACAAACGCCAATCGTAGCTAATGTGCTTCCGTTTTTAGCGTTCGGAATTACCGCAGGCATTGTATACAAGAAAACGAAATCTATCCCTGCCGCTATTGGTTATGGTGTGCTGGCTGGTGTCGTAGGCTTAATACCCAGAGCCATCCTAGTCAACAAGGCTCTGAATGACGTACAATCCGCAAACCAGAAGAGCCAAACCTCTCAGTCAACAAACACTGTAGGTGCATCCACCTCCGAAACAACAAGTGGTGCATCCAATGATGATGGAGAAGCCGCTGTAAAAGCGGAGGATATTTTGAATGTTATAGAAAAGATAGCCGCCAAGAACAAAAAGCAAGTACACTTCAAGGCAAAGAAGAATTACTTCCTAAGACTGCTACAAAATCTAACTAAGAGACAAAAGATAGCGGCGTATAACATTGTCCTGCTTGTCGAGCAAATGCCAGCCAATCCAAGTGAGCAAGATACTAACAGGACTCTCGAAGCTATGGCTGCACTCGAAGATAAATACGGCAAGGACTTCTTGGAGAGCATAAACAACAGGCTTAAACATATCAGTAACGAAATAAGCGCATCTGGCAAGAAAACAGATAGCAAAAAAACAACTGCCGCATAATGCTTGAATGGCTAAATAAAATATCACCCGCCACTGTTAGCCTTGATAAGAAGTTAAGGGTTATTTCAGACTTTGGTGCATCTACACCATACATAGTAAACATCTCTACAACAAGAACATATTCAAATGTTGCGCCGATAAATGTATTCGGAGCAAACGTAAATAGATTCCTACCCAATCAAGGTAACGGGCAGGTTGATGGAGATGGTGCATACACAGTTCTATCTCAGTATGGATACTCAGACTACACAGAGAATGCCTTCCTTGCAAATACGATGCAAGCTCCATTTACGCTGGGCATAATAAGGATACAGACAAATAATCCCGCTTTATTTATCGCACAAAACAATACGATAAACTATATCAAGAATGACCCTACAGGTAAAAGATTGATAACAGCAGTGACAGTCTTTAGGCGATTAAATCAATACGCCGATAACGCAGTTGAAATTAATGTATCAGACCTCAATATCATTGTAGATGGGGATATGCAAATGCAATTTAACATTACCAATAAAAACTCTGAATACTCATTTCTATTTTACCCATCCGCCAGAGCGTCTTTTAAAATACTTAGGCAGACTGGAGAGTTCGGCAGTAAGTATTCACTACCTGCAATACCATTAAATCCAAACGCGACTATAGCTACTGAGCCGATTGCAATAAAGATGTACGATAAGCCCAGAGCTATTGTCGTATAGCTAGTTTGAGTTTTTAAAATAAAACTCCACTTCTTGGCATATCTTCTTTATTACAGACAGCTCACTATTTTCATATTGGACTTTGATATTTGAGACATCATTTTGCATTGGGACAACCTCTATATCTACAAAGCCCTTTTTAGCCAATTCTTTTTTGAACTTGTCAATTTTGTAATAATCCGCAAGTAATTTGTAATTGGCAAAGACAAATAACCTCACTTATGTTTTTAGTACAGCGTATTTTCAGTGAAACAGAAAGCTACAAACTACTGGATATATGCAATTTCGTTTCAAATAGATTTACGGTGAAAGGCTCGCTGGTTCTGATGGTAATGTTTATGATTTTTTTAAGGAAAGAGTACATTTTAATGAGCGAACGTATAATACTGAAATCCTTATAAATTCAGAACCACATATAGCCCAATCAACCATACAGGAAATTGGGAATGATTTTTTTCTGCTGCTTGATGAACACAAATATAAAATCACGTCTTGGACAAAAGAGAGTGATGGTAAGCTATTGATAAAAACAGAACGGCTTAATGGGACTCCACTAAGATTTGAGGAGGTTTAAGAAACTTAAAGTTTATCAAAAGTTCTATTGACGGCATCTTGAATAAGCCTTTCCTGTTCATCACATTGCTTGGGGTACTTTTTAAAAATAGACTTCAATTCGGAAATGTAAGGTTCACGATGGTTTTCAATTGCATCAATGAGCATTTTTTTTGAACCCTCATCCATTAAGTCCATTTCTGTATTTTCGATTGTAGCGTTATCGCTTTGTGATACTTTATCCATAATCTTAATGTATTTTATGTATTTAAAAATTACTAAATTCACTAACCAAATACGCCTACTGTCTTAAAAGGGATAGGCGCGAAAAATTACTAAATTAACCTTAAAAATACGCCTACTGTCTTAAAAGGGATAGACGCGTAATTTTAAACCGTACAATATTCCTTATAAAGCCTCGCCTTCACTACATTAAGAGCCTGTGCGGGTTCATACTTCTTTTTACCTGTGATATAGTCGGTACGATTCAGCTCTTTCTTAACTATACCTGCATTCTCCTCTAGGTACTCCATGATAGCCTTGTCAAACATTTTGCGGCTGTATGCACCGCGAATCTTCTTATCTTCCTTATCTACCCACACAAAGAACCTTTGATTGCCTGTATTGTACTGAAAATCTACCATCAACTGAGCTACCTTGAATATCTCATAGTCTTCTCTCAGTTTATCTTTAGACTGGTCAACGCTGTCGAGCTGGGCATGGAATCTCACTAGCTGGGTATTCTGCCACATCTTAGGAAGCACACGACCTATAGATTGCATCTGCATGACTATATCGCAATCCCTGTGTGCGTTATTCGAGAAGAATCCCGACACCTTTTTAGGCAGCGAGTCACCGAACACGGTATTCAAATCCTCAATCCATAAGCAGCCACCTCTAAACTCTGTCATCATCTTTACGATGAGTGTATCTTGCTCCTCTGGGGCAAGTGGATAGCCATACGCATTTATAGGCACTATCCTCCGTATCTCGACATGTCTTTGCTTATTGAATTTCAGGATGTCATTATGCCCCAGAACTGGAACACGAACTATTGACTTTGTTCCGTTGGCATACATCTCATATGCTCCATACTCATTGTTCGGGTCGAATATCAATACCTTTCTAGGGTGTGAACCGCTTATATACTCATATATGAGCATCCTCAGCGTCTCGTTTGATTTGCCGATACGCTTCCTACCTGTTACTATGATTAACTTCGTCTCTCTAGCCATATCGGAATACTAATCTTTGTTTTCTATAGTTACTATAGCTGAGGTTATTTCGGAAGGGTTCTGCTCACGGCTTTCGTAGAATGGCACTTCCCTTGTTTCACCATTGGTCTGTTGTGTTTGCGATGGAGGCATTACAAAGCTCTCGACAAACTCCGAGCCATCATTCGGTGGCGGCTCTTGTCTTGTTGGTGGCGGTGCATTCTGGGTCTGAGTTTTTTCCGCTGGTTTCTTTACGGTAGGTTCTGACGGTGTAACTCTGGCATTGTTAGACATCATTTCCTCTCTTAGCTTCTTAGTCTGCTCATAGCTCAGCATGACAGACTTAGTAAACCCATTGATGGTAGACTTCAACTGGTAAACAGCTAATGCCCTTTGCCCAGCATCCCTGACGAAGTGCTGTATGATATACTGCATATCGCTAACTCCCCAGCCACGCTTGGTGAACTCCCGTATCATGGCTTGACGAACCTTGACGAACGAGTCTGATGTGAGGTCAACCGTTAATGCTTTTTTCGATTGCTCATTGAAAGAGTTGTAGACATCCCTTAACGTAGCCTCTTCACCCTTAGCATTTATGTTTATAGTTATGTCGAGCGATATTTGGTCTTGCATGACCCAGCTCACCAACTTATCATCGCTTACCTCTACCCACTTGGATGTAAGCCCCCAGACCTGCTGGTAAGCCCCCAGAATAGCATCTACGAGCAAAGATGCAGCTTGCTTAGCTTCCTTCTCACTCAATGCTGCCATATCTGGATTCAAAGGCTGCTGCGGAGGCTGCTGTGTGTTACCCTGTGTAGTGGTAGTGTTTTGCTGACCGCCTTGATTCTGCGGAGCATCGCCAGTGATAAATGGGGAGTCACCACCTTTCGGCGGAGGCGGAGGCGGAGGCAGGTTAGCGATATTAGGTTCTGGCACTCTGTCCATCTCAGGAATACTTTCACTAGAACCGAAGGATTGTGCATACTCCCTTTTCTTCACTTCTCCCTGCAACGGACTATATGGCGCACCCATTTCATTTTCACCCTGACCTGTCAACGGTAGCTCTGAATTTGGTGGAGTAGGATTGCTGCGCACCTCTTCAAATGCTGTACTCTCACCTATCTTTTGTTCGTTATTATTTGTACTCATCTCTTCTTTTAAAGGGGGTTGTTCTTCTTTTTTTTCTACTGCTGGCTCTTTGGGTTCTTCTGTAGGCGTTACTTTCGGAGTCTGGTTGTCTTCATCGAATACCGATGGTTGGCGGCGGGGATTGTTGCGAGTCTTTGCCATATGGTGTTTACTTTGTTAATAAGACCTTCTTTTTTCGGAGGTTATCTAAAATCGTTTCGAACTCCTTCGTGAATTTAGCATCCACCTTATTATCTGGGTTCATGCTTCTTATCATGCAAATCCGCCTAGACACATTGGACTCATGGATATTGAATATGACCTTTATCTTTTTGAGGTCGAACCCGAACTTATCTTTTAGTAGTGTACAGATATAGTTGATTGACATCTGCTTTTTATCATCTCTGGAGCGAAGGCTATTATCCAGAATATAGGCTTTGTCTATGCCGACAACTAAGCTGACCTCATCTATTACTTTGCTTTTTATCTCCTCTTCATCCTGCGCACAGTATAAAAGGTCAAGCTCCTCTATCTTCGTTCGCAATAGAGGCATACCTATTTTTTTCTTGAGGCTTACCAGCAACTCAAGAAAGTCATTCTCGGATTTATCGCTCATGTGGGATTATTTAAAACAGCCAATCAAAAATACCGCCTTTGCTTCGCTTCTCAGTATTGTTTGGATTGTTATTGTTGCCGCCTGCGGGTGGTGTAGGCGGAGTTGCTGGAGGTGCAGGTGCGCCGCCCTCTGGCTCATCGGGCAGGTCTTTCTCTACCCAGTCATAAATTTCATGTGCCAGTTTTGCTGAGGCGGTCTCGATACTCTGCTGCTCGGTAGCGGTAGGGTTAGCCTGATAGTCAGCGATGCGGAGGTTAAGGGCTATAATTTTGTTGTTAGTATTCTCAGGCAAATCACTCTGCTGGAGATTATTTTCATTCATTATGTCCTTGTGACCCAGATACAGTTCTTCTTGTGCCATCGTTTTTGATTTTACTTGTTGCGATTAAAAAAAGCTGGTCTACCCGTTAAGGCAAACCAGCAATGTCGTACTTATTTTTTCTTTTTTTTCTTGTCGTGGGAGTGTGACCCCAGTACGGCGGCGGTGGCTTTGCCAGCCTTTACACCGATTTTAGGCTTTACATGTTCACCTGCTTTTGTTGCTCTACGAGAGCCGAGAATGGAGGCTGCATTATGTAATGTCGCCGCTACTGCGTTGTGCTTATGCATGATTGATTGGTTTTGGTTTTACAAATATATATTACTTTGCGTATTTTGCAACTATCGTATCTATTTCTTTCATAGATTTTTTTAGGATAGCCAAATCGGTAGCTGAAATTATCTTGCCCAGCACATTAAATGCCGACTCCATTTTTGTCTTGAACTCTTTCAGGACAGCGATAACCTGCTTAGGGTTTTCCTCTATCTTTTTGTCTGGTATAGCATCAGCTATATGGCTAACCATTGCGGAGGCATCATCTGTCGCCTTGACCACTGGCTTCTTAGTCTTGAATGCCTTCGCATGTTTCTTAGCTTGGCTCTTCCTTGTACTGACATTTGGAGCACTCTAAAATTATGAAAGAGCACATCAAGAAAATAAGAGAAACTCTCGACACAGAATTCTATGCTGAGATTTCAAACTTAATAAAAGAAGCATTCTCTCGTGGATTTCATCAGGGAAAACTTTATCCGCAAGGAGACGAAGGGGACGAAGAAATAGAATGGTA
>CAIOSF010000056.1 GCA_903860855.1 uncultured Alphaproteobacteria bacterium
AGCCAAAGCCATCAAAGCCCAGTATACTGATATGATAAAAGTCCTTACAGAACAGCATGATAACCTCTTAACAACTCTGTGGAAATCCAGCTCCACCTGCAGCAAGATGATGTCAGATACGAGTCTGAAAATCACAATCAATTTGGCGAAAAAGTGCCTTGATCTTGAAATACATTCTGATTGGAAGGTAAGCTGTGATAGAGAGCAGGAAGTGGGAGGACTAAGCATAAAAACAAGCAATAGTGCATTTACAACCACGCCATTTTGCATCGGACAGGAAGATTGTGGAGGTCATTTTGCCAACTCAGCCATGATGCTGCTAGCAAGGCAAATGACTAGCATTCTTGATAAGTGCGATCCAACTGGTATGGGTCTCAAAATAACCAACCAACTAAACGGTCAGATAAGCCATATGAACCGAGACATAACCGGTCTAAGTCAGCAAATAGACTATAAATATGGCAGCAATCATCAGTTTAATCATGAGCAATATCATGAATTTCATCTAGACATCAAGACAACCGATGTTATCAAGCAAATCCATATGCCGACCCATTCAGATAACGATCCATCAGCTTAATAATTTTGCCATCAGTTAGAGGCTTATTGCTTATTATAATCATCTCCTCATAAAGACCTACATCTTGGTTATTTTGCTTTTTTTCTACTTTCTTCTCCTGAACGTATTTATTATCATTTTTTTGTTGTTTATTAAGCTTATTTTTTAGTTTTTCAGCCTCGGCTCTGTCCTTTATTATTTGATTATATTTTTTAAAATCATCTGTATCATTAAATATATCCAGTTTGCTATTGAGGTTGCATCTATATATAGAGAGGTAGTTTCCCTATTTCTTGTACTTCTTTTTTGCTTAAAATAGGGTTATCGATCGGTATATCATGAACTACTGAAAATAATTTCAAGGAGCATTCCTTGACAAACTGACAATTCCCTATAGTAGGTAGTGTGGGTGGCTTAGCACTAAAATACTCTCGCACAACGTAACGACCATCTTCTCTAATATACATCTCAATATTGGCTTCTTGTACTTTTCCCCCTTGCCCTTGCAAGGCTTGTACATCTTGTAATTGTTTTACAATATCTGGTTGATTTTGCATTTTCGCTTCATTTTGTTGATAATGATGGCATCAATAGTCATTATTCAACCAATGGTTGTCAAGCGATTTTACATAAACATTTGCATTACTTTTCAAAAGCGCTCCAGACTCCGTTACCTACACTTTTTCGATAATCTACAAGCTTACTAAACCTTGAGATTCTCCTGCTGTTTCTGTGCTTCTTTCTTCAGACTCTCTTGAGACAACTTATCACAATTTTCCAGTTTAACATCCCTAACATCTTGCTTGATGCCCTTTATCTGATCCTTAAGTTCTTGAAACTTCTTCTGTTCTTTACCAAGATCTTTTGGCTCAACCTGTAGCTTAGGTTTTTTATCCTCCATCTTCTTCTGGGCTACTTCAATGAACTTGTCCATATCTCCATCCTTACGGTCAAACTTATTATTTTCTTCCATCCCTTTAATAATTTTATTAGCCGCTACTTCATCGGGAAGCTGAGCAAATTCACCTCCAACTCTTTTGATATTAGCTATCGACCCTTTTGTATGATCATCTACGGCACTTTTAAATGCTTCCCAGCCCTTGCCTTTTTCAGCTTGCGCAGCTTTAACAACCCCAGTGGCAGTACCGAGTAGACCTCCAGCGACCACCCCCACAGAGCTGCTCGTTATGCGGACAGCATCAGCTACACCAACCATGACTTTTACTGGAGTAGAATTCATAATCTCCTTGCTATAAAGAAGCAGAAGTGGAGGACAAAGTAGAGCCATAACACCGATTTGAAGCCATGGAGTTTCTTTTTCTTTCGCCAAGGTCTCAGCGCTTGGACCAACGATATTGCGCCATATTTCAGTCAATTTACCAGGTTTATCACTACTTAATGCCCCCAATAGAGCCGCGTCTCGGTCACTTTCCTTCATACCAGCAACTTCTGCGGCGAATCTCTTTTTACCTTCATCTGGCAGATTATTTGCGTTAGTTCTCACCAAGAAACCTGGACCCAAAGCAGCCTGAGCCATCATATTGTGAGAGGTTTTATCAAGAGCTGCGTTTAGATCTTTTTCCACCCCCTTAAGAGGATTAATTTCAGCTTTAGATAGATCGCCACCACCATTATTATATAAGCCAGAGCTTACCATGGCCGACATAGCCTTTTCCATGATCGATTCGCGAGCCGCGATCATGCTCTTGCTGCTCTTATCATCGGTATTTATGAGAAGTTTCTCGATTTTTTTTGGACTCATACCAGAACGAGCCAAAAGCTCATAAGCTAAAAGACCTTGCATCTGTTCAAGGGCTTCTTTCTGTCCATCTCTGTTCTTAGCATCCTTTGCCTTATTGAAGGAGTTGGTGATGGCATCAATTCTATCAGATGTCTTGCTAGCTCCGCTATTATCTAATTTGAAAGCTGTGCTCTTTGAAGATTCTACCTCCTTTTTCTTCTTATCAGTAGTATCACCTTTTTTAAGATCATTAGCCTGAGGAGCATGTTCTGGTGCTTGTTGCAGCTCAGCTTGTTTCCTTTGCTCTTCTTTCTCGCGAAAGTTGACTAATTTAACCTGTAGCTCATCAAATTTATCTTGACCTTGCTGGTTAGCATCACCTACTGTTGGCGTTTTGAATATAGGCATATTCAACATAGTGCTCGTATCAGCATTCGCATTAGGAATATCCTTCATCTTATCAGCATACAATTTGGCAAGCCTGAGACTCTCTGCTGCTGCTAGTGCTTCCACTCCTTCAAGACCTATATCAACATCTTGCCCGTCTTGCCCTCTTAGCCCCTCAACCGAATCGCACAATAATTTCACATCGCCGTATGATCTTAGGAATTCCTGCCTTCCTTCTTCCCTCTTCCGTTCCTGATCCGCCTCAATGCCTTCCCCTGCTTCAGCGAGTTCTATACCAATTTCCATCATGCGAAGATAGGCTTTACGTAAGACATCAGGGGAAACAAATCGCAACTTACCGCTAGATGATAGGTTGTCCAGAAGGAGACTCAGATCAAAATTTGCATCAGCATCCATCTGCATGCCGTCGATTTGTTGATCAGCATCCTGTTGGGGAGATAAGATAGATTGAATCTTTTTGTCTATGGCCCTAGTAATGATATCATCTGATGGTTTGGGAGGTAACTCATCAGGATTTTTTTTAAAAAGTATACCAATAATAGCTTTCTTAGCTTCTTCTTTGGCATTTACATCATTGCCATTCAATAGGTTATTCATCATATAAGACACTCATCAGTAGTTCGTTTAGTAATTCATCGATTGTATTATATACCAATTATTGGCTGGCTCTTAATCTTATTTCTTTACTCATTTCATGGCTTACTTCTTTGATGGTGTTGGTGAAGTAAAAGCCTTACTGTTTTGTGCAGCTTTTGTTTCCGCTACTGCTTTTGAATCAATATTATCCCCTACAGCTCCTTTAGATCCTCCTTCAATCGCCTTGCTTATTGAAGTCGTTTCTACTACCTGCATAGTATCCAAACCACACCCCTCAGCCTTAAGACCTTTGATGATGTCTGCCATTTTATCGGATGGTGGTGCAGCTTTTTCTTGCTCTGGTGCCTCTTTCTGTTTTTCTTGTTCCTTTGTTTTGTCTAGATCTTTTTCTTCTTTCCCCACTTCTTTATCTTTATTTTCTCCATCTTTTTCTACTCCCTCATCTTTGCCCTTATCCTTACCAATTGGTTTCTCAAGATATTCTTTTAACTGCTCTGTAATTTCAGTCAGAACTCCACTGATAACGCGAGGATCTCCTGGTCCTTCCTTTTCAATCCCTTCCTCTTTTTGTTCTTTGTCTTTTTCTTGCTTCATTTGCCTATTTAAATCCATAGATTTTGTACCTATGGCCTGCTTGATGCTATTCCCCACCTCAACAGCTGATTGATTATCACCTTTTGCTTTCTCAAATGAGCTTTTATCCATGCAGGACTCGGCCATCTTAAAAAGATTATCCTCTTTTGGAGTTCTATCTTTAGCATTGGCGATATCACCAAAGTCCCTAGTTGCTTCTAAATCTGTTCTATCTAGCTCTTTCAGCTGATCAACCGTTTTGGACATAGAAGCACCTATTGCTCCGACCCTATCAGGGTTGATTTCTGCCATTTGTTCCATGCTTGACAAAAATCCTGGATTAGCCTCTAGCATTGTATCCAGCATTTTAGCCGCATGCTGAAATGATAGATTTAAAGTTTCTGCAGATGTATCTAACATAATCCAAGTTTCACTAGTAATACTCTGAGTATTATTGTACACCACCATATGGGATAAAGACTATAAAAATACCCGTGTGATACAAATTTCCGAATTTTAAATAATGCCATGAGAAAAGAATGACCCATAATCAAGCTACATGAGCGAGGGCTAAGCAGTAGTTAATAGCGAGAATTATATCAGACACTATTCTTTGATATAAGAATGAGGATCGGCAAAAAGGGCTTTTAAAGCATCATTATGCAAGGAATGTCCGCTTTTATGCGCCTTTATTTTGCATATGAGACGGTGACCTGTCAGATACATATCGCCTATACAATCAAGAATTTTATGACGAACAAACTCATCATCGTATCTCAAGCCTTCGGGATTTAAGATTTTCGTCTCATCTAACCCTATAGCATTCTCCAATGACGCTCCCTTCGAGCACCCCCTTGCCTGTAAAGTCTCTAGATCTTTGATAAAACCAAATGTGCGCGCTCCTCCTATTTTCTCGCAAAATAGGTCATTTCTATCATCAAAAGTCAAAGTTTGAACACCAATGGATGGATGGGTAAAATCAATAGTCATATCAATGAGTAGCCCGTTACAATCATCATTCGGCAGTAGTTCAACGAACTTATCACCAGATTCTACTCTAATGGGTTTAATAAGCTTGATGTAGAGTCTGGCTTGGTTCTGCTCAATGGTACCAATTTTCTGAAGAGTATCTATAAAGCACTTAGAGCTACCATCCATTATCGGGATTTCAGGACCATCTACTGCTATTAGAGCGTTATCTATGCCACATCCCCATAAGGCCGCGATTAGATGCTCTATTGTTGATATTGAGGCACCGTGAGCATTCGCTATTACTGTGCACATGGTTGTATTTACAACGGCATCATACTGTGCCTTGATCGCATTCTCGACTTGACCACCATTCGCCTGATCAAGATCTGACCGATAGAAAATGATGCCATGGTCTGCTGGGGCAGGGTGAATCACAATCATAATGTTCGAACTAGTATGTCCTCCAACTCCCTTGAATACAGCTTGTTGTGCCAATGTTCGTTGCATTTGCTTATCCCTCACCGTGCTGCCCATCGCTCTCTAGGGCACTGTGTTTTTGCCCATAAATCAGATAAAATCCTATAGCTAATAGTACCAGGGCAGCAAAATAAACGTACACCATACTATCAGGCATACCAGCAAGAATTTGGATAAACAGCAGAATACCAAAAGCAGGAATCCACGGCATTCCGGGACACTTGAAGACCCGCGGCCTATTCGGTTCTTTATAATGGAGGTAAATCGCAGCGAAGCTAACTATCGCGAATGTTACGATAATACAAAAATTACTTAATTGCACTATCTTCTCCAATGGTAGGGTAGCTCCCATCAGCCCAACGATCACTCCAACTATTACAGTGGCAATATATGGTGTTTTATATACTGGATGGAGCTTTGCAAGGAATTTTGGTAATAAACCATCATTTGTTACTGTATATATCACCCTCGCCACACCATAAGACATGACCAAAACAACGGACGTCAATCCTGCCACAGCTCCTATTTTGACAACAAAAGCAAACCAGGGCAATCCCATCTTATCAACAGCTAAAGCAATTGGTTGAGCTACATTAAGCTCCTTATAATTTACTATACCAGTTAAAACACCAGAAACAAGTATGTATGTGAGCATACAAATGAACAGAGAGCCCAGTATCCCGATCGGTAGATCTTTTTGGGGATTTTTAGCTTCCTGGGCAGCAGTAGCTACGGTATCAAAGCCACTATAAGCAAGAAACACCATGGACGCACCTCCCACAATACCAGACCAACCAAATTGGCCAAATGTTCCGGTATTTTCTGGGATGAATGGCACCCAATTACTTGGATCAACTTTAGTAATGCCTATAACCACAAAAAAGAATAAAACCGACATTTTTATGAGGACGACTATGGTATTCATGATGGATGAACCATGGACTCCTCGGTACAGAACCAAAGCTACGAATATAGCTATAAAAAACGCTGGCAAGTTAAATATTGCCGTTACTGTCCTGCCATCTGGTAGCTGCACTACTTTCCCAGTTGTATTCGCTATAATGGCCGGTATATGTATTCCCACATCAGACAGCATGGACACGGCATACCCAGACCAACCACTTGAAACTGAGGCAACTACAGAAAATGTCCCAACTATCATCAAGAAAGAGACGATAGCAGCGGCTAGCTCTCCAAGGGTAGCATATATAAAAGTATAAGCGCTGCCGGATACTGGAATCATTGATGATAGTTCGGCATAACACAATCCCGCGCAGGCGCAGGCCAATCCACTTAAGGCAAATGACAATACAACAGCTGCGCCCGCACTCTGGCTAGCCGCTGTTCCTGTTAAAACAAAAATCCCCGCTCCTATTATCGCCCCTATACCAAGTAAAATTAACTGAAATGCATTCAGTGAACGCACCAGATTGTTCGAAGATTCTGCTTGACGAACCATTAGTTCGATAGACTTTCGCCTGAAGTATTTTTTAGGTAACATTGCGTTAAATTCCTTTTCACTTTAAATTGATTTGTTACGCTTAAAAAGCGCAATAAATATCGAATAAACCAGCAATACAAGTGAATACACTTGTATTAGACTTCGTAACACCACCTCACTAATCGAAGACACTCGGGGAAATATACAGTAATTAGGCTATAAAGGCAACAATTAGGCTGTGGACGCAACCTTTAATTTTGCGCGTTATTGCATTATATGACCATTATATTAATATAACGAATTACTAATAATGACTACTCTGCGATCTAGGCCCAGGGGCAATTAGCATCAGTAGAATTAATATTTTTGTTAACCTGCCTCTTGAAAAGCTTTGGCTTACTACATATATAGCCAGGGTATTCTAACAAGTTCACTATAGAGGTGTAAAATGACAGGCATAAAGCCACTCTACGATCGTATATTGGTCAAGAGAATTGAACAGGAAGCAAAAAGCAAAGGCGGTATCATCATTCCAGATACAGCTAAAGAAAAGCCGATGGAAGGCATAGTCGCAGCTGTTGGTAAAGGCACAAGGGATGAGCATGGCAATATTAAACCACTTGAGGTTGCTGTAGGAGATAAGATTCTGTTCGCCAAATGGGGTGGTACTGAAATTAAGCTTGATGGAGAAGAGTATCTCATCATGAAAGAATCTGACGTACTTGCTGTAGTGAAATAGCTCGCAGTGTTTATAAAATCGCAAGAAAACATAAGCAAGTAAGCAAGTAAGAATCAATATTAAGAAACGAATATAGAAGGAGAAATAGTTTATTTATGGCAGTAAAAGATATCATAAAGGGTAGCAAAGCAAGGGAAAAACTCCTTGAAGGCATGGAAGTTGCAGCTGATATAGTTGGATCAACCCTTGGTCCTCGTGGTCGCTCGGTAATCATCGAAAAATCATATGGTTCACCTAAAATCACCAAAGATGGAGTCACGGTCGCCAAAGAAATCGAACTAGAGGATAAGTTTAAAAATCTTGGCGTACAAGTACTGAAAGAAGCAGCGAGCAAGGCAAATGACAATGCTGGCGATGGCACGACTACCACAACCGTTCTTGCCTATACAATCGCAGCTGAAGGGGTAAAATATGTAGCAGCTGGCATGAATCCTATGGATTTACGTCGCGGCATTGAATTCGCCAGCAAAGCTGTGGTTGAAGAAATTAAAAAAATGTCACGAGCGATCAAATCTTCGGAAGAAATCGCTCAAGTCGCTACAATTTCTGCTAATGGTGACTCGGAAATCGGTAAGATGCTAGCTGAAGCTTTTGAGAAAGTTGGTAAGGATGGCGTTGTTACAGTGCAAGAAGCTCAACGCAGTAACAATCTTGAGCTAGAGGTTGTAAAAGGTCTGAATTTTGATCGCGGTTTCTTATCACCGTATTTTGTCACAAATTCGGAGAAAATGATCGCAGAGCTAGAAAAAGCTTATGTTCTAGTATTCGAAAAGAAAATCAGCAACATACAGCAAATGTTACCAATCCTAGAAGCCGTTGCCCAGTCGGGCAAGCCACTATTGATTATAGCTGAAGATGTTGAAGGTGAGGCGCTCGCTACCCTAGTGGTCAACAAGTTGCGTGGTGGTCTAAAGGTTGTGGCGGTCAAGGCTCCAGGCTTTGGTGATCGTCGCAAAGCAATGCTTGAAGACATAGCTATAGTCACGGGAGGACAGTTGATAAGCGAAGACCTCGGTCATAAGCTTGAAAACGTAACCTTACATCATCTTGGTGTTGCGCAAAAAGCAGTCATCTCCAAAGATGATACAACAATTGTTGGTGGTGATGGTGATAAGCAGGCCATAACAGATCGCTGTAATCAGATTAAGAAGCAAGTTGAAGAAACGACTTCCGACTATGAGAAAGAGAAGCTGCAGGAAAGACTAGCTAAACTTTCTGGTGGTGTAGCGGTGGTGAACGTAGGTGGCGTCACTGAAATGGAAGTAAAAGAGAAGAAGGACAGAGTTGAGGATGCCTATCACGCAACAAAAGCTGCGATAGCTGAAGGAGTTGTGCCAGGTGGTGGTTGTACTCTACTTTACGCTGGCAAAATTCTAAAAGGCATGAAAGGTAAAAATGCCGATGAAAATGCTGGGATTGGTATAATTGCAAAGGCCCTTTCGGCCCCTATTCTCCGTATACTTGGCAACGCCGGGGCGAATGGTGCCTTAATTATTGATCAACTCCTCGAAAAAGGCGATCATAACCAAATATACGATGCTCAGAGCAATCAGTTCGTCGATGCATTTAAAAGCGGCATTATCGATCCAACTAAGGTTGTTAGAACGGCTTTAGAAAGCGCAGCATCAGTAGCAGGTGTTCTCGTTACAACTGAAGGAGCGATAGTTGAGAAGAAAACTGATCAGAAAAGTGCTGGAGGTGGTGGACACCACGGTGGTATGGGAGATATGGGTATGGATTTCTAATATTCCCTTTTCTAATCTTGCTATAAATACGTGCACTTTTTCAGCAAAAAAGTGCACGCTTCTGCGAGGAGTTTATTCGCTTTGTCTTGCATATCCCTTGATCTCAAAACGACATCACCCTGAGATTGAATTATTAGGCACGCTATGTGGGTTTGGTGACTTTACACCCCCTTCAACGAGATTTACAAAGGTCTTCTTATTGGGTGAAATGATAAGAGAGAGAGCCAAGAGAAGAGAAATTTTCATCACTACGATGCTCCTTCCATTCCCTCAGCAAATATTTCCCCTTTTGCATCCAGCATTATATCCCTTCACGCCTCTGCTTTCTGGCGCCAAATACGCTAAGTAAGGATTTAGCATCACTTTTTGCACAGGAATCATGCCAAGATTCAACAGATTTTTTGCACGTATTCAGGCGCTTCGGTTATACTAAAGTCGACTCATTCAAAGCCTTGTCGAACGCACTGATGGCGACAAGATCATCTTCCCCATACTTGATATAATGCTGACATAAATTTCGGCAAAAAGAATATGCATGGGATTTAGCTGAGATATGCAGTTTTGCACTATTACAAAACGCAACTACAGGGTTTTGTCGTGGTAAAAATATGAGATGCTCGAGATCGCAACATAAATCATAATATCCATTCGAATTTAGTTTTGGTATTTCGGTTGAAGGATTTAGGTATCGCTCCTCTCTCATTGCATTATTTAAAATTCGAAAACTGGTATTGCTTGCTATAGCAAACTAATATTCTGTATCTTTATATAATCAACCATAAGTTTAATAAATCCGTAACTTCTATTGACCTCTGCAGTACCTATTCACCCATCGATGCATAAGTTTGATGATCATACCGGTGCCATATTTTAAACTATTACTGCGCTGCATCAGCCTTGCAAACTACTATGTAAACCAATCCACAACCTTCAATCTCAATCCTGCATCTGTGCTTATTTTGCGTTATCTCATCAAAGGTAGCATCGTTAAAAATAACCCCACTTACACCATCGCTTAGAGTCTGTTCACAGATATATTTACGCCAATTTACTAATACGGCATTCAATCTTGGAGTATCAATTGCTAATTGGTATATTTCTACTTGAATATGATCCATTATCTCTAGCCCCATATCCTTACGAGCTTGCTGAATTGATCGCACCAAATCACGAGCAACCCCCTCTTCTAGCAACTCATTGCTTATTGCCAAATCAAGAATGACCAAAGAATCACGCAAAGCACAGCTGTTTTTGGCAACAAACTCTTTTGGTTTAAGTTTGAATTCAAATTCATCTTTAGCCAGTGTCTCTCCTGCTATCACAACAAGGCCATCATCACTTAGTCTCCATTCTCCTTTCTTGCTAGCTATGATCAGTTCCTTGGTTTTATGAGGAATCCTTTTGCCTAGCGTTTGTAAATTTAATTGCAGCACTCTTTCTGCGAATTTATCTATATCGACCACATCAAGATTTTCCCATTCCTTCACGTTGATTTCATCCAATACTAGCCTCTGCATATCGGCTGACAAAGAGGCAGAGTCCGATACACCCACAAAGGTTACTTTTTGTAGTGGCTGCCTGACCCTAATACCAACTTCATTTCTTATATGAAGAGCGGCATTGCAAGCCTCACGAACGCGCTCCATACTCGTAATTAACTCTGACCCATCGATTCCATTCTGGTCTTTAAATCGATTAACTACAGAGGGAAACGATTCTAGATGAACGCTCTTTTCTTTAGTTAACCCACGGTAGATTTGTTCGGTAATCATCGGCATTAGGGGAGCAGCCATCCGACATATCAGACATAGAACGGTAAACAATGTATTATATGCTTGAATTTTATCTTCGTCTTTTTCATTCCGCCAAAACCTCTCACGCGAACGGCGAATATACCAATTGTTGAGCACCTCGATTAATTCATCAATAACCCTTGTGGCTGAGATAGTATCATACTCGTCTAAGCTTTTTTCCACAATAGAGCAGGCTTGAAGGCACTTGCTCATGATATATCGATCTAAAACATTTTGATATGCTTTTATATTAGAATCAATTCGCCTATCGCTATCACCATAACCTAAGAAACCATCACAACAACTTGAATCAAACTTAGCATCTATCCCAT
>CAIOSF010000057.1 GCA_903860855.1 uncultured Alphaproteobacteria bacterium
CGGCGGATAAGGGCTATGGCCCATGTATAGTTCGGTACAAAACTGGACCATGAGTGCAGCTAAAGCACCAAGGCATTGGCTTGCTATAAGTACAAAAGAAGTAACGACGTATTAGGTATTTAAATTAATCCACCATGGTGTTAATAAATTAAGAGGATAAGTGTAGTGGCACGGATAGCAGGCGTCAACATTCCCACAGGAAAGAAGATTGGCATAGCTTTGACTTATATATACGGCATAGGCAAGACGACGTCACACAAGATATGCGTGATGGCCGGTGTTTCTGAGGATAAGAGAGTTCATCAACTATCAGATGATGAGGTCATGAAGCTTAGGGAGGCCATAGCGTCTGATTGTAAAGTCGAAGGAGATCTACGCAAGGATGTAGCGATGAGCATTAAAACGCTGATCGATATGAAGTGCTATCGTGGCATGAGACACGTTCGCAGGTTGCCTGTACGCGGCCAGAGAACGCATACAAATGCTAGAACAAGAAAAGGGAAGGCCGTCGCTATAGCAGGCAAGAAAAAAGTGACGAAGTAGTCTTGTATAGATTAATGAAGTGAGTTTGATACCGAAGGTGGATATAAATACCCTTTACCTACGACTCTAAAGGGAATACCTAGTATTGGAGGGGGGAAGATGAGTATCAAACAATAACTTAGGAAACTATATGTGATTGGAGTAGGACTATTTGTGTTGGTATCACTGCCGTTTATCGTAATGCGCAATGGCAATTTGGTATTGACACGGATCATCGTCTTAATACCTGCTAGTGATCCATATCTTGCGACTAGGTTTGTTATCTGCTCTTGAGTGAGTGTTGTGAGCTTGGCATAAGGTTGATGTGGTTGTTTAGGATGTGATTTGGTTAATGATTTATTTTTAGTTATAAGGAGATTTGATGGCAGTTAAGAAAAAAAGGTCCCTCACTGTTGGAGTCGTGCATATTTCTGCGACTTTTAATAATACAATAGTGACTATATGTGACACTCAGGGTGAGGTTGTGGTTTGGTCCTCAGCTGGGGCAAATGGCTTTAAGGGGTCGCGCAAGTCGACTCCATATGCAGCTCAGATCACAGCTCAAAAAGCTGCTGGCCAAGCCATAGCTATGGGATTAAAGGCCATTACTGTTGAGATTAAAGGGCCAGGCTCAGGAAGAGAAGCTGCTATCAGAGCATTGGCTGCTGAAGGGCTTAATATCACAGCTATTAAGGATGTGACGCCTGTACCGCATAATGGTTGTCGCCCTCCGAAAAAAAGAAGGGTCTAGTACATTGTATTGTTATAATTATAGAGAGGTATAAGTGACCGTTAGCGCGCTATCAAGAAACTGGCTTACACTAAAAAGACCCACCGAGTATTTTTTAGTTGGTTTAACCGGTAATGCTGCAACTTTTCGTATTGAACCTCTGGAAAGGGGCTTTGGGATTACATTAGGCAATGCCTTGCGCAGGATCATGCTGTCATCTCTACAAGGTACGGCTATTGTTGCGGTAAGAGTAGAAGGGGGAGAGCATGAATACTCAGCTCTTCGCGGTGTTAGGGAAGATATTGTCGACATTATACTTAACTTTAAGTCTGTCATTATAAGATCCGATATAACGGAAAGAAAAAGGATAAAGCTAAAGGCAAAAGGTCATGGGCCAGTAAGGGCCGGCATGATTGAAGTAACTCCAGGTATAGAGATCGTTAACCAAGATTTTGTTATATGTAACCTTGAGGAGGGAGTCGACCTGAATGTTGACTTATATATCGATGTCGGCAAGGGTTATATACCAGCAGACTTGCATCAGGGGTTTGAGCAGCATATGGGGATTATTCCGATAGATTCCATATTTTCTCCCGTTGTCCGCTCCTCATTTAGAGTGGAGAATAGTAGAGTGGGTGCTGAAACTGAATTTGATAGACTATATCTTACCATCGAGACTAATGGCAGTATTGCTCCGGACACAGCCCTATCTCTAGCTGCTAGGATAATGCAAGAGCAACTCAGGGTATTCATAAGCTTTGATGATGTTGATTCCAATAAAGATTCCGAGGAAGGCAAGCTACCTTTCGATCCTAGGTTACTCACTCGAATCGAGAATCTCGAACTGTCGGTTCGTTCGCAAAACTGCTTAAAAAACGAGAACACTATATATGTTGGTGATCTTGTTGTTAAAACAGAGGCGAAAATGCTACAGATGCCAAATTTTGGTAAAAAATCCCTGAACGAGATCAAGGATTTGCTGGCTAAGATGAATATGCGCTTTGGTATGGAGATTCAAGGTTGGCCACCAGAAAACGTAGAGGAACTAGCAAAGAAATATGAAGAAGAGGGAAACTGAAAATAATATCAACAAACTCTTGTGAGGCTAATCCTCTTGCTGCGGGTTAGAACCTTTTGCTTAAAAATAATTGAGTGGCTTGGCACTGCACCTTTAGTTCAGCTTGACGTGCTGTTTGTCTTCTCCACGCTACCCTTAACTCAAGTTGTTTTTTTGAGTGGGCAGTTTATTTGAACTTATTACTGAAGTTTTGACCAAAAATATACAAAAGAACTTACTAATAATGCATCGTCGTGATGTATGTAAATACTAGTATTATAAAAGAATAACATAAAAAAGGAACTTTACTATGTACCATGGTATCAAAGGTAGGAAATTTAATCGCAACGGGGCGCACCGTAAGTCATTATTGCGTAATCTTGCGAAATCACTAATATTGCATGAGCAAATGCAAACTACTGTATTCAAAGCTAAAGATATTAGACCAATAGTTGAGAGGATGGTAACATTGGGTAAGGATGGCTCCCTACATAGTAGAAGACAGCTTATCTCTATGTTAGGTGGTGATATAAAGGTCGCTGATAAGGTTGTGAGTGATATATCGAAGAGATATCTAGAAAGAAAAGGTGGATATTTGCGTATTATCAAAACTGGTTTTCGCAAAGGCGACTGCGCCCCCATGTCGATTATTCAATTTGTTTAGCATGATAGTGTGGTGGACAAGGAGATGTCTAGCATCAGTGCCAAGTGTTTTAACTTGTGTTGATAATCGAAGTACGAAGGCGTGCTTTCCTCCTGGCAATACTAAAATCAGCCTTTGACGCGATTATCTTATCGACACAGTTAGTATAAATGAACCACTCTGCCATGAGCAGTATGGCATTAAATCACAGCAACTTCGATTAATTATCCTCATGATGGTATGTTATCGGCTTTGCAAACAGTAATATATACTCAAGTGCGCTTTTCTACTGCTGCTTTGACTACACCTACGGCTTGTCTACTTCGTTTCTTGTCTTTTTGCTC
>CAIOSF010000058.1 GCA_903860855.1 uncultured Alphaproteobacteria bacterium
AAAAAATAAAGAAAAAAATAGCAGAAGATAGCAGGAATCAGTACATTTTCTGCTATCTTGAGGCGAGTTAAAATGACAAACTAACTTAATACCGGTTCCCGCTATTAACTATTACTACGTTGCTTGTTGCTCATCTATATGTAAATAGGCTTCGCTCCTCGCGCCTTGTACTATTTAATTCAGAAACTGGTATCACTATATAAATTGGTGGAATCCAATGTGAATTTTTATTCATATCACTCTCATTTTTCATCAAAAACCCCGGATAATTCAACGTATTACCACATGCAATTTACTTCTCTTATCCAAAACTGGCTCATCATTCATAAAAAGAACTCAGCTATGTCAAGACAGTCAGATAAACCCACCTAGCAAACTACCCAAACCATCCTCACCACCGCTAGCGGCACTCCCAGCAGCAGCAATATTCACTGTATTTTGTTGTATCGCTTTCAGGGTGGTCTCCATGGTGGCTAGCTGGCTATTGACTTGTACCAGCTGTTGATCGATGTTCTCCAGATTTTGATTCACTTCTTGTAGCTGAGTATAAAATATCCCCTGGAGAACAGAGAAGGACGCCTGGGTGGCCAGCTGTGAAGCCATACCGGTAGCCTGAGTTGTGATATCCATTTGCAGGGCTGGTGGAAAGACCTATGCTATAAGTTTATCTCTGTATAGGCTGGAGCGAAGCTGGTAATAAGCTGCTGATAAAGGCTAGGAGTTGGAGTTGAACCAGAGGGTTGCAATATAGGAACACCAAAGTATGCCGCAATGAAGCCAGAGGAGTCAAAGTATGCTTTTAGAGAACCTGTCAGTGTGAGAGGGGCGACGCAGTTTACTGCCTGTATTTGCGCTTGTACAGAGGTCAGCTGAATTGCATATTGGAAACATTGATCAACCAAAAGAAGCGCCCCTCCGGCACCCCCTGTAAACACGTCAACTGCAGCATTGTCATACATGCTGGTGCTCCACTGAAGTCTACATTACTGGTTGATCCCGCCGACTGTACCGCTTGCTCATATTCTGGCGCACAGGCCGAACATCCCGATACCCCATTTATTGAATTTTGGATCGTTGTTGCGTTAGTCTGCAGAGTTTGCAACCCTTGCTGACAGTTAGTATATGAGGTTTGATCTGCTATTCCTTATATTAGTAGCAACAGTTTGGTAATTAGATGAGGATACAGTTGACGATACGGTGCACTGTAGATCATCTATTGATTGGCCATCGGGGGCACCCCACAAAATCAATTGTCATACCATAGTTAGTGCCACCTGATGCATCGGTTGGGTCATTGTTGAGAAGATCATACAGACCACTTAACTGTAGTAAAGGATGGATATTGGTATTACCAACAGCATTGATCATCTCCGAGAATACTGTCTGCATTTGTGTTAGTGTTGTACTTTGAGAAGCATTCAGGCTCAGTGATGTTACGAGAGCATTGTAACTATTGGAGTTTTGTTGGAGAGTGGCTCTACTTATTGTTGTCTCAAATGCTAAATACATGACTGGAGCTAAGCTCTCTATATTAGTTGTTGGTGCAAACTGACCTGGTGATATAGTAAAGTTGCCGATCAGTTGGCCGTTAGCATTAATATAAGGACCTCCATTTAAATTATCTATTACTTGACCATTATCAGTTGGATTTGCAGTAGCTCCACTTATCGGATTTGCAGTATTCGTGGAATCGCCAAAACATTGAAAAACATTTGCATCTGCAAGACCATAGAGCACCGTCCCTAAAAATTGATCATTTTGAATACCTGGAGCAAATAGCACCCCACTAAAACCAGGCTTTGACGAGGCTCCGTTAACATTTGTTGGATCTGCATTATACATACCTGGCGTGGCTAGGTAGTCACCGCTTACTCCAGATTGACCATAATCTCCATCGATATAATAAGACAGCATTCAATTATGATATTAACTATACCAGCCCAATTTGCGGTCTCTGTGCCAGCGATGGGAGCGTATTGAGGATCGGCGATCAGAGATTCCATCATTGATTGAAGTGAAATCTGACCAAAACTCCATGCCCCTAGCTCGTTTGCAAGGCGATCCTGCAATATCTGTTGCAAAGCCGAACTTTGGGTTGATTCCCATAAGTATATGGGAGAATAACCATACTGCATGTTATAGCCCAGATTCATCAACAACATGTTGGCGGCGCACTGGATGACGCTGTCTGCTTGATATTGATCAGTTTCAGATAGGGCGTCATACGCGATTAGCTGGGCATTAGTAAATACCTGAGTTGCATTGTTTATGACATTGCACATAAACCCTTGCATGTTGTTTTGGGGATTTCCGCAGTTCATTGGGAGAGCAACCTGTTTGATTTGTTGTTAGCAACTATAAGTTGCTATATTCTACACCAAGTGTCAATAATAGCTTAGAGATCCATACTGCTAGTTCTAGAATCTAATTAAAAGCGAGAACTGGTATACATCATCCCACCTTGCCTTATCTCATATACCCTTATCACCTTAATTGCCCGCAAAAATTCTTCATCATGTGATATAGCAATAATGGCTCCTTGATATTCCACGAGAACTTGAATCACATGATCTCTAGTTTCTAGATCAATATTGTTGGTGATCTCATCCAAAATTAGAAGTTTTGGTGTTTTGGCAGCAATTTGCCCCAGTGATAGCCTAACTTTTTCACCACCAGACAATGTTGAAACCATGGCATTCACCTCTTCATTTTTGCGAAATAGGAAATCATTTAAATGCCGACGTATTTCCGCATAGGACCAGTGTGGCACTAATTCCTGTATCGTTTCAAAAACAGATTTACTTGAAGTAATAGTTCCGTAATGCTGATCTAGATAGCCGATATCATCAAATTTTGGTCCATACCAAACACCAGACTTTACTACATATGGATCACCTAAAATCGCTCTTATCAAAGTAGTCTTACCGCTGCCATTATCACCCATAATTGCGATGTTTTCTCCCGTCATTATAGATAAACTGATATTAAGGAGGAGTGGTTGATGATAACCAATTACTCCGTCGCTGATAGATAGGATAGCCTGTCCTCCAATATCAGATGGGTGCAAGGAGAATTTCGGCTTGATAATCTCTGGCAAGCGTAATGCTGATAGCTGCTCCAGAATGGCGTTCTTACTATCATGTATGCGCTTTTGCTGTTTATTGCTAGTCATTTGCCCCTTGCCCTGAGCAGCTCTCAGAGCAAGTTTGTCATCACCATATTTCTTTCACCATAGGCTTTACGTTTCTTAGCTCTTTCCTGCTCCTGCATCAAGGCCTGATGGGTCTCTTTCCTGTGACGACCAAGAAGCGATAGCTCTTGTTCTAGAGAGGTGCGCTTAATGGCGGCCTCTTTCATATAATCATCATAACTACCAGAAAACACGCTAACCCCTTCCATTATCAA
>CAIOSF010000059.1 GCA_903860855.1 uncultured Alphaproteobacteria bacterium
ATTGAATATTTTTTTACTTGCAACGGTCACCGCCAAGGGGAGAAAACCACCGCTTATACCCTTAGCTAGACATATGATATCGGGTTCTATAGCTAAATGCCGGTAAGCGAACAACTCGCCGGTTCTACCAAATCCAGTCATAACTTCATCGAATATCAAAAGAATGCCCTCGGCTCTGCAGAGAGATAGAAGCTCATTCATGAATTCTGGCCGACACATTCTCATACCGCTTGCTCCTTGTACCAAAGGCTCAACTATGATGGCTGCGATTTGATCCTGCTTCCGTTGCAAAAGATCTATCGCCTGCTTTATAGCATTTTGCTCATTTTTATTCTGCAGCTCTTTATCGTCAATAATTGCAGGAAATGGCAGAAAGTTTACCGGTATAAGTAAGTCAGCGAATAAATTGAAAAAACCAGATTTTCCACCAAGAGACATAGAACCAATGGTATCACCGTGGTAATTTCCTTCCAAGCTTATAAACTCACATCTCTTAGGATTCTTAGGCGAATTTTTGAGCGAATGCAGATTATCACCATCGCTTGTATGCGTGGATTGACGATCTAGATCACACGTCCTCTCATTCTCCGAAAGATTGCACCAATATTGGTATGCCATTTTGAGCGCAACCTCAACCGCCGTCGATCCATTATCGGAGAAGAAAACATGCTGAAGATTATCAGTCATGCATGAGCAAAGCATTTCTGCCAGTTCTACAGCTGGTTGATGATTGAAGTTCGCAAATATAACATGATCTAACTTTTTCGCCTGTCTGCTTATGGTTTCTGCTATGAGTGGATGACAGTGACCGTGTATGTTGGTCCACCAACTTGATATTAAATCAAGATATGCCTTGCCATCATTATCGTATAAGTATACTCCTTCAGCCCTCGCAATGGTTATAGGCTCATCTATATTATGATGTTGACTGAACGGATACCAAATTTTAGATGATGAAGGTCGATTGAGTTGGGGCATAATATCTATGTAAAGAAATAAGAATTTGAAAATGGGAAACATGGATAATATTCAATAGGCTTTGCCCGGCTCTTAAAGCTTCAATGCGATTGCGTATTGTTTGAATCCTATAAGATTAGGCCCGTTAATTCTATAGCCTCATATCTTCTTTGGGGTAATAATAAAACCTCCAAAAAGCTTAAAATTCAACCCCAAAACTTTTTAATGAGTTAAAGAACGCTTCTTGGTCATTTTGCTCATACAGTAATACCTCAACCCCAACACCTCTTGCGGTATCTACATTCTCTTGTGAATTATCAATGAACAATATCTTACTTGGCTCTATTTCTAATAAAGCAGCGGCCCTGATGAAGTATTCGGTAGAGCTTTTAATGCCCCCCCAATGGCAGAGGGAATGACTATTTTTTGAAAAATGTTTTCTAGTTTTTGTGATGATAAAAATTCCTTTGTAACGGCATAATCTGCATTAGTGAATATTGCAGTAACGTACCCTTTGAGAGCCAAATCTCGAGCCAAGGTTATCATAAACTCATTTGCTACACTAGTCTTATGTATTATATCATTACGTAAAAAGCTAGGCGTAAGGCCGGTGGCATCTGATAATATGCGATAAAACTCCTCATTACTTATAAGATCTTCTTTTGCCTCATTAGTGTGGATAAGATCAAAGAAATAACCAGGAAAGGTAGGTCTTAATCCCGCTTTCTCTACAAACGGAGCCTGTTCGCCAAGCTTTTCTATATATTGCTTCATCTCCTTTGCTTTATCTTGGAGGAGCTGTTTATACAAGTCCTTGAATAGAACCCCAAATAGATCAAATGCTATTACTTTGAATTTTTCGCTTTTCATAAAAATAGCGCTATGCTATGTGAGAATACGTAGATTACTCTACATTTTTCTCAATGGAATGTCTAGCCGACTCATTACTGTCTTCAAATTCTCCGTTGGTAGTATAGTCACCAAATTCTCATATGAAATAAGCTCCATTGCTGGTAGTGCCGCCAGTACAGGCACCTTGGCGAATTGCTCAATAGCCTCCATATTACCGTCAAGAACCTCACCACTGATAATAACACCTATAACATCTAGATCATAATGCTGAGCAGCTAAAACAGCCATGCAAACCTGGTTAATAGCGCCTAGATGCCCATGAG
>CAIOSF010000060.1 GCA_903860855.1 uncultured Alphaproteobacteria bacterium
AATGATCACAATCTGGGCAGGAATTAATCGAGCTGGCCGTTATCAAGTGATTTTCAAAGATGACATCTGCATTAAATTAGATGCAAGTATGTTAAATTAATAATAACTTTTTCCTAATCTTTCTTCTACGGATTCCATATCCTACCGATTAAATCGGAAATGAGCGATATCACCATCCTGTATGATGTACTCTCTCCCTTCTAGCCTAGTCTTTCCCGCTTCCTTGGCCTTGGCTTCGCCACCGAGCTCTATATAATCTTTGCAATTGGTGATCTCAGCGCAGATGAATCCTTTTTCAAAATCAGTATGAATCTCCCCCGCAGCTTGAGGTGCCAATGACCCTTTCTTTATAGTCCAGGCATGAGCTTCTTTCGGACCTATAGTAAAAAATGTGGTTAATCCCAAGATATCGTAACCATAACGAACAATTTTGTTGAGGCCACTTTCATCCATACCCATGGCTTGCAAAAACTCTTGTTTCTCATTCTCATCTGCAAGAGAGGAGATTTCTGATTCTATTTGAGCCGAAATGATAACGCATCGATTTGCTCCAGCGAATTTCTCCACTGCTCGTACATACTGATTACCGGTGGCTAGATCTCCCTCAGCGACATTACAAACATAGAAACATGGCTTTGTCGTCAATAAATTAAGCATTTTGATGTCTTTTTCGCTTTCTTCCGCGATGATAGACTTGATATCCTCGCCATTAGTCATTTTCTCAATCAGCTTTTTTATCAGATCAACTTGTCCGGCAATTTCACGATCTTGCTTAGCTTTTTTCTCCATATTTGGCAGACGCTTTTGCAGGCTTTCAAGATCGGCCAGAGTAAGTTCAATGAGCAATATCTCAGCATCAGCGACTGGATCAACCCTTCCTTCAACATGGACTATATCATTGTTATCAAAGCATCGTAAAACGTATACTATTGCATCCACTTCACGAATGTGGCCAAGGAATTTATTTCCTAGCCCGGCTCCTTCGCTCGCCCCCTTTACCAAACCGGCTATATCTACAAATTCTATTCTTGTTGGAATGAGTTTTTGCGAGCCCTCAATCTCAGCCAATGCAACAAGCCTGGCATCGGGGACGTTGATACTGCCTACATTTGGCTCAATAGTGCAGAATGGATAGTTCGCTGCATCAGCAGTATCACTACTAGTAAGGGCATTAAATAGTGTTGATTTACCAACATTCGGTAGGCCTACTATTCCACATCTGAATCCCATTTTCTAGTTTCCTCTTTTTTATTTTCTATTTATATCAACTAAATATAGTTATGGTATTATTTTATATTATCATAATATTTGCGCATATTCATAGAGCAGTAATTCATTAAAACAGCAGCTTTATTATCAACAATCAGACCCACATTCTGCACCAAAAATTTCAACATATCATCAACATTGCCTTTCTCATCCGAACGAAAGTCACTCAATACATAATCTGACACCGCCTGATAGTTTCCCGCCATTGTGTTGACAAGAGTACTATTGCTGCTCGCTGTGTCTCCCTCCCGTCCCAGCGATGATCTACCTATGCCAAATCTCAAACGATGATAATCATTTCCTAACTGAGAGCTTATTGAGGTTAGGCCATTATGACCACCACTACTACCGCCTTTTTTTATTTTTACTCTAGCGAGAGCAAGATCTAGATCGTCGTGAACAACGATTAGCTCATCTGTGCTACCCTTGAAGAACCCAAGCATTTCTGCGAGGGGGATGCCGGAGTTGTTCATATAAGTAGCGGGCTTGAAGAGGATGATTTTTTTGGCACTGAGATTTATAGCAGCAAAACTCCCATGAAATTTGGACACAAAACTAGTATCATATTTTTTAGCTAGATAATCTAAAAACATAAACCCAATATTATGTCTATTATCTGTATACTTAATTCCTGGATTACCCAAACCAACAAAATATTTAATCATACCAAATTTAGAATTAACCCGTTACTACATTGCTCATACCAGTTTCAATCAGGAACTCTAATCTTTAATAATTTTATTTTACGATGCAAGGCAGCCCTATCCATGCCAATAAATTGAGCAGTTTTGGCTATATTACCACCAAATTTGGCTATTATAACCTTTAGATACTGCTTTTCAAATAATCTCTTCGCCTCCTTGTAATCCATATTAAGCATGCTCAGAGCGTAGTTTTGCTCTTTTGATGTTATTCTATCTCTGATATTTTCGGCTGATATGATCAGTTCGCCATCCTCTGAGATATTCATAGGAATATTGCTCTTCGCAATAGCGAAATTAACGGCACAACTCTGCACAACATTGTGTAGTTCTCTCATATTACCAGGCCAATTATAGCTCAACATCTGAGCTATGGCATCGGCGGCGAATATACAGCTTTTTCTCATGAAATCAATGTTGCACTTGTCTAGATAATGTTTGGCAAGAATTGGTATATCTTGTTGTCTTTCCCTTAGGGGGGCCATATCAATCTGTTGCACGGCTATACGTAAGTAAAAACTATTGTTCAGTCTTCCATCCACTATAGCGGCATCACAATCACCTTCTGTCGCAGCCAAAAAACGAATATCGTTGCCCCTCTGCGACTGCATAACTTCGAGAAGTTTTGCTTGTATTGATAAGGGGATATCAAGGATCTCATCAAAAAAAACTGTGCCACCATCGGCTCTTTGTAGTAGAGATGATCCGCCAAGGAATAGCTGTTTTTCCATACTCTCTTCGTCCATGCCCAGGGAATGAAAGGTAATGAACTCGTTATATGATCTAGAAGAAAAAGTATGGAGAAACTTTGCTAACATCTTTTTCCCAGTCCCAGATTCCCCTCTAATCAGTACTCTGCTATTACTGTTGGCAATGGATTTGGCTTTCTCTCTGAGATTTATGGCGAATCTTGATTCACCTATTATCTCGAGATCTTGACTCCTCATCTTAACATTAGCCTCAAGAAGCTTACTTGCTTCTATTGCTCTTTTGACGGTAATAATAAGCTTTTCTGCCTTAAATGGCTTCTCCAGGAAATCGTATGCTCCAAGCTTAATGGTATTGGCTGCTATCTCAATATTAGCATGACCACTGATCATCAATACAGGAACATTGCGGTGCATTTTTTTGATGGTTTTGAGTAAGCCTATACCATCCATATGGTGACCATCAAGCCAGATATCAAGTATTACCAGATTGGGCAACAAGTCTGGAGTGAGCTTGCTTAAAGCCGTCTCAACATTATATGCGGTATTAGTTGTATACCCTTCTTCTTTCAGTATATCAACAACTAAATCTCTTATATCGGCATTGTCATCTATGACCAGTACAGTACTACTCACTACCACTCGTACACCAAAGATGATTTTTAATTTTTTTCAAGAATTCCTGATGCAATATTCTTTCTGCATCAGATAAGTGAAATTGTCGCCTTTTATGCTGAGTGATTTTGCGTATATCACTTTTGCCTTGGTCTCTATTTAGCTCGATCTCAACCTGGGTTGCTCCATTCATGATGATATACACCGAAGCTAGGAGTTCGGCATCCACAAGAGCCCCGTGTTTATTTCTTGTTTCTAGGCTTACGGCAAATCTTTTGCATAAGGAATCAAGGCTTGCAGGTGAACCAGGATATTTTTTTCTTGCCATCAGCAATGTATCAACCACTCTATCATTCGTAATGGTTGGGAGACCACATATTGCGAGTTCATAGTTGATAAAGCTAATATCAAATGCTGCATTATGTATGACTAGTCTACTATTACCTATGAATTGAAGAAAATCCCTAGCTATTTGAGAAAATAGTGGTTTGTCTTGCAAAAACTCACTTGCAATACCATGCACCCTCATAGCCTCTGCATCTATACCTCTTTGCGGATTGACATAAGCCTGATATGACCTACCAGTGCGTCTTTTGTTCTTAAGCTCAACGCAGCCAATCTCTATGATTCTATGACCATCTCTTATCCGTAAACCACTAGTTTCCGTGTCTAGTACTATTTCTCTTATTTCTGACATGTTCTCTCAAAAATCTTGCAACACTATCGCGCACATACAATTTGCTGCCGTTAGTGTCAATAACGCAGTCCGACAACTCTATTCTTTGCTGATTAGTAAGTTGTGCTGCGACTATAGCATTAAACTTTGAATCAGTCATACTTTTTCGCAACATCGCCCTATCTCTCTGCTTTTGTAAAGAGCACACTACTGATAGTACCACATCGTGTATAACTTCCACCTTAGCTTCAAAAAACAGCGGAATCTCCAAAATAATTGGATTTGACTTATTAACCTCAATTTTCTGATTGCGAATCTTGGCAATTCTTGGATGAATAATTGATTCCAATATTTTTCTCTTTTCTTGAGAAAAAAATACTATGTCACCAAGGATCTTTCTGTTTATTGTCCAATCATATGCTTCCGTATTCAAGGCAATAGCTTTGTCTGGCTTCGGATCTTGTACTGCCTTAGTGTTTAAGCGTCTTCTTTTTAGCCATGGAGATGGCTCAATTATTTCTTTCCCAAAAATATCAATCAATTCATATTTGCAATCATCAAGAGCTTGATGAGCCAAGCTATCACTGCTTATAGTCACAAAACCCATGCCGCGAAATATGGACATAACATAGGTCTTACCTGATGCTATACCACCAGTCAATACGATCGTATACCCCATACGATTGGTGGTTATGCCTCGTGAGCTCATTCTGAAGTTATTCTGAGTTGTGTTAACTGACAAAAAACAACAGAAGCATAGCTATCATGAAGGCAAATAGACCCATAGCTTCAGCTAAACCAGCTCCAATAAAAGCGCTTTTCATCAACTGCTTCTCTACTGATGGATTGCGTGCTATTCCATTTATAAGAGATGAGAAAATATTTCCTACACCAATAGCTGCACCGAGCATTCCAAAAGCTGTTAGACCAACACCTATGTATTTTAACGCATTTAACTCCATGAAATCTTTATCTCCTTATAAAACCATAAGACTATCTTATACAAGTATTTGCCAGTAATTTGCAAGAGATTTGGTTCAATATATGCTTTTGACCCTGTCTGAGAATTGGCCACTACATCATCACTCCTCATTGTTTGTAACTACCTGAACCAATCCATCATTATCTTGAATAGCTTGCTTAATTTTGCCAACATCAATGTTGGCAACCACTATACCATATGGTATGCCGTGACCATCTCCTGATGTGACGGCGATACGTTGATCACCCCAATCATCCCTTGATAGATATAGCACCGTCAATGATACCTTTTCTTTTCCATCGCCCACTAGAACTCCAGATTTATGCGAAGGTAAAAAAACAACTGGAATATGCAAATTAGGGTTGCCTACATAGAGTCCTTTGGCCGATTTTTCGCCCACTTTGGTAATTAGTCCTATCAAGTTGCCATTTTTTATAACGGCATTACCGGAATGAACGCAATTTTTGCTACCAACTGCCAAAACAAATGATCCTCCCAGTGGACCGAAAACTGAATTGATGATACGAGCTGTGAGGAAATTATAACTTGATTCTTCTGCATATCCTAGACTCTTCTTCATGGATGTAATTTCATCTAATAAGATAGTTTTTTGATTCTGTAGATCTACAGAATTCTCTATATATGCTTCTATTGACTGATATGGTATATTATGATGCCATGCATATAATTTATCTATACATAATCCTATAAGGCTATGTAAACCATGGGCTGGTCTTGAGATTATGTCATCGAAGGTTGATAGCTCATCCTGTAAGGCTCCCTTGATGACTTGAGAGAATCGGCTCGTGTTCAGTATATATACTAGCAATAAGCATAACACAAACGCTATGAATAGCCTTAGCTGCTCTCTAACGAAACGCAGAGACAAACGCAACACATGCCAAAAAAATCTCCTCGTTACATCTTGCCTCATTCTATTGATCATTTTTTAGTTATAAATATTCTCAATTAACTTTGCATATATAATGGATTTATACGTTTTTGCATTCAAATTCATACATATTAGTAGAAGGTATCTAGGAACCAATTGGTCATTCATCCGGAGCTCGTTTCTTTAGTGTTGGGTTCGCTATGATAACGAGAAAACGATCTGCGAGATAGTATTATAAATTACAATAATTCAGGCCAACGCTAGAAATATTAAACTATCGGTACTTAAAGACTTGCTAGAGAAATGAATTCTGGATGACAAATGCAATGAATAAGACGAGATTTTTATCCACTCGCCTGCATTCCTATTACAGAAAGCTGCCCACCAAAAATTGCAGTTTCATTACCATGGACTTTTGCTTCTTGCCTTGCCCTTCTGCAGCTAAAGAATAAATCCTCATTTGAATATGTATCAAGGGCAAGGTTATGTATATTATGAACCATAATGCCATTGTCTATCAGTTGCTTTATACAATAGCCTCTTAAATCAAAATAGTAATGTTCTCCAAATTTGCGGCTAAAAAATTCAAGATTACCTCTGTCTTCAGCCATAAACTGCTGATAAAAGTCATCACTGACTTCGTAATGATGCATGGCGATGTTGGGACCAACCATAGCTATCGTTGCTTTTGCATCTCCTTTCATCCTTCCTATGACATTGATGGTATTTTGTATAATGCCAGAAAAAGCACCTTTCCAACCAGCATGGATAGAAGCTATTATCTTGTTCTTCCAATCATAAAGAAGAATTGGGGTACAATCAGCTGTTTGTACCCCTAATAAAATCCCTGGTAATCGCGTGACTAAAGCATCGGCCTCCAGTGAGGTGGTGTCAAGGTGGGGATCGTCAACTTCAATAACAATGTTGGAGTGAGTTTGCTGAGTTACTTTCAGAACTAGTTCATAAGCCTTACTCTGATTCGGATAATAATCTCCATAGTCATCAGTTATATCTTGGCAAAAAGCAGCTTGAACCATGGCAATGTTGGTAATGATATCGACTATATTATCCTTGGACGTAATGCAGCAGTTTAGGCTATTATAGGAACCTTGGCTTATCCCACCTTTTCTGGTGCAGAAACCATGGACTATATCATTGCCATAGGTCTGCGTGATTTCATCAAGCTCAATATACTGAACACCGCAATTTACCAGTTGCCATGGTGCTTGTTGTAAAATAATGGCTGCCAACGTTATTTTCCCCCTCCAAGCGTCTTCGTTATATAGTTATAGGCCTTATGGGCACCTCTTACCACCTTCCCTCCAGTGTTCATCTTACCATGCTGGTCTTTGCCTGTATCCACACGATCGCCTATTACTTTACCAAGACCGTATTTTACATTAAGCTCAGTTGCTTTAGCAGAAATCTTACCAATAGTAGCTTGTTTGACCGAATCTATAGATTCAGTAGCAGCTCCAATCATTTGACTATATGTGCTGGAAGAAGGTAGTAATGATGCGTTACTCAGTGAGTCAGAGAGCTTGGCAGCATTATCCACAACCATATTGAACATAACCGATATAACCAATGTGTAAAGGTAATTATAAGCTGTGAGAGTATTGTCAATTTGCCCATCTATGCCTGGAGCCCAGAATCTAAATGTGAATAAGGTGAACCCAAATATTTGAGGTTGCCATAGAATTTGATAACAAGCTCTATATCCAAGTAGCCTAGCAAATGCATCATCGATTAGCTGAAACATCAGAGCAACAGATGCTGTTGTAACTATGACAAGCATAGCGCTGTTGGTTAGACCAGATACCCAGTTTTTGAAAAATTCTGACGTGAGTTTAAATAGCAGAAATATCACAATAAGTGGGAATATGACTATCAATAGAGCTGTCTGCATTATAGCCATGATGTACATGGTGAGAGCCTTAAAAATAGCTATTATGACAATCACTATGAGAATATAAAGCAAAGGGATAAAGTAAAATTTAGATGTAAACAAAAGGGAAATAACCTTCATATTTACAGCCGTCGATATCATAGAGTTGAGCATGCCATCATACATAGTCATGTAACCAGCTCCAGCAGATAGCCCGCCTCCCGTTATGTCATTTGTACCTTTCAGAGCTATTGCGGCACCAGAGGCCAGCGTTGGATCAGGGGGTTTAGCAAATGATGCTGAAGTCACAATTATATCGGAAAAGACATTTGCAATGGCGGTAAACAAGCTAAAGAAATGGCTGTTCATAAAATCGTAGAAAGTAGTGGCATTGCCCAGCATTGAGCCAATAAAAGCTACCTTAAGCAGGACCATGAGCATTTCCGTTTGGTTCTTGGATGATATTCCCATCATGAAGGTGATGCCGTTCATGGCCATATATAGCACCAAAAGTAATGTTGCGATTTTCGCCATTGGTGCCATTACCAATATGAATAATTTTTTACTAATTAGGTTAAGCTGATTTTCAAATACCCCTATGGCTTGTTCAATGAATCCTGGCTTGTGAATTCCTCCTGTAAAATTAATGGTATAACTTCCTAGGTTATCCTCATAATATGAATCCAAAATTTTAAGATAAAGCCTTCCTCCAACGATGTTTGTAGCACCATTTGCTGTATCATTAGAGCAAGAGTATATCTTGTTTCCGGAATTTGTTACCTTACATGTTGTAGATGCCTTAACGGTAAAATCACCATTACCATCTGTTATGTGCCCAAAGTGGAATGTGCGAAAAAACTCAGATGGAGGGTTAGCTGAGAGGGCGGCGTTATCATTTGGAGTATTATATTGATTAGTATAACTCCCTCCTTTTGGCAATGCTATTAAGCCATACAATCCCATACCGCCACCGAGCCAACATCCAATATTGGATGCGGTTGTTGGAACTACCTTACCAGCATCACCTGACTCCAGTCCACCTGCCGTATCGCTATTGAGACAATCGGTATTTGTAACTGTTTTACCACCGATAGTTGAGGTGGCTGTGCAGGCTTGAACATTACACATCTTATTACCCCCACCACCATCGCTTCTACCCCAAGGATACCAACTGCCGTCAATACGACCAGTGATTGGTAGTACGACCATGCTGCCATCACCAGCATAAACCTGTCCTACTGCAAAGAGTCCAGTATCGATCCATTTAACGACTTGCTTATTCTGAGGATCGCTTTTCATCATCATATTTGTTGGATTTGCAGGGATCTCAAGCGTCGCCCCCTGTCCTAAGTCTTGTTCTAAATAGCACTGATCGGCATAGGCTTGATTTGAGGCAGAATGGAGGCCAATATTAAATCCAAATCCAAACCCGATATAAAGCAATATAAGGCATGATGAGCGCAGAGCATGTGCTTTTGCGTTCAGTATGCTATTGATGAGGCTGTAGCGTATTTGAGCCATTTTTTGCATATTCCTCCTCAGCGCCTCACTACGGTTTTTTCACCTTTCTTGCGCATGCTATCTCTTACCTTTGTGCTTTCGCTGTCTAAGCCAGCTAACCAGCCAATTTGACGAGGGAAAAAGGTTAACCCATCTGTTATTGGGCCGGTGATCTCTCTAATGGAGCCACTTCCAGTAACGCTCATCCAGTTTATCAACCTGCCCGCCATAGCTGGTGCGGTTTTACAAAATATTTGCATAGCGTGAATTATTAATAATAAAGCGATCACAACGGTAAACTGGCTCAAAGGTCCGGAGAATGGATCTGGATTGTGAGATGATATCAATGGGCGGTATTTACCAATAAAGCATATGTCTATTATGCCGAGGAAGTAAAAGCCAAACCAGCAGGTCTTGCATATGGTAAAGCTCGTTGCCGTAAATAGCATTACTATAATAATCTGATTAAACAAACTGATGACTCCGAATAGTAATGCAGGTTGTAGTACTGACGATACTATTTGCTTCAGCCAGGCATCGAATAGCTGCTTTGTGTAGTTGAATAAAATAAATGATATAAAA
>CAIOSF010000061.1 GCA_903860855.1 uncultured Alphaproteobacteria bacterium
ATCGGACAAATACGACCATAATGGGTAGGGTGCACGTCACGCACGGCAAAGCCAGCTCTTTCCCTTGTTAAGCCACCTGGCCCTAAGGCTGATATGCGTCTTTTATGGGTCACTTCAGATAGAGGGTTGGTTTGATCCATAAATTGCGATAGTTGTGATGTGCCGAAAAATTCGCTAATCACCGACATTACCGCTTTAGAATTCACTAAGTCATGAGGCATTACCGTATCTATTTCGATACTATTCATCCTCTCTAAAACTGATCTCTCGATCCGAACTAAGGCCAAGCGGAACTGATTCTCGATTAATTCCCCAACTGACCTAACCCTTCTATTGCTCAGGCTATCGATGTCATCAACATCACCTCTTCCATCCCTCAGAGCTATGAGATATTTGATAAATGCTAGGATGTCTTCGGATCTCAGGCAGGTATGATCTTCTGGCACATCCAGGCCATGCTTTATGTTGATTTTCATTCTTCCAACTGCAGACAGATCGTATCTATCATTGTCAAAGAAAGTGGTTCTCAGTAGCTCGGCCGCAACTTCTGGTGTTGCAGGCTCACCAGGGCGTAACACCCTGTATATATCGTAGAGAGCTTCATCCTTTGTTATGTTTTTATCTAGAATTAGGGTGTTACGCATATAGGGACCAACAGATATGTGGTCTATATCCAAAACATGAATTTCCTTCATCTGCAACTCGCTGCTAAGATAAGCAAGGATAGGAGCGGTGATTTCATGACCAGACTGGATGATTTCATCTTTATTAAGAGGATCATAAATTGAATTCGCTATATAACTACCAACTATGTCTTCATTGCTTACCACGTACAATCGATCTTTAAGAGGAGTTTTATCCCTAATCACCTTCGGGGTGATGCGAGTGCCAGATGGGATTAGAATTTCTCCATTTTCTGCATCTATTATGTCCTTAGTAACCTTGATTCCCTTATACATAGCTGAGCTTAGGGGGGCTATCCAGTGATCACCTTGTTTCTTATAAGTCTTGAAGTTATAGAACTCTTTTAGAATACCATCTCTGTTATAACCCATGGCTCTAAGTAAAGTTGTAACGTATATTTTTCTTTTGCGATCTATACGGAAGAAGATGAGATCCTTGCTGTCAAATTCAAAGTCCAACCATGAGCCACGATAGGGTATGACGCTAGCAGAATATAGATACTTACCTGCTATGTTGCTCTTTCCACCATCATGGAAGTAAAAGACGCCAGGGGATCTATGCATCTGTGATACAATCACTCTCTGGGCTCCGTTGATTACGAAGGTACCACTATCTGTCATGAGGGGTATCTCTCCCATGTAGACGTCCTGTTCCTTTACGCTGCGAATGTCTTTCACTCCTTCGTCATCTTCCCATATGATCAGCCTCATAGTTACGATTAGGGGTACAGCATAATTTACTCCCCTCTGGATCGCTTCATCTATGTCATATTTGGGGGTACCAAGAGTGTATTTGACATATTCTATGGTCGAACGATTCTCCCCATCTGTGATAGGGAATATCGAACGAAATATCGCCTCTAGCCCCTTCTTCTGCCTATCGGTTGATGAACGAGTGAGTTGAAGAAATGCTTCGTAAGATCTTTTTTGTACCTGTATCAAATTTGGTATTTGAGCTATGCTAGGTATTCTAGCGAAGTTTTGTCGAATTCTTTTATTAGTAGTGCAAGAATTGAGAGATAAAGACACAAGGTACCTTTTAAAAGCGTTATTTTTATACGAGACTGACTATGATTTTGCTGTGGCAAACATTGACTTAGCGGTGTGGCGTATGGCTGAATAATCAATGATTCCTTGATGTATCAGTCACTCGAAAACAGGCGAGCTTCTACGCTATGGACCGAAATGTCAAGCTGCTAAGAGCGGAACCTGTCATAAATAAAAAAACCATGGTGAAGCAACAAAAAATGAACGGTATCTTTTGAAAGTGGGCTAAACATACCTATGACTCGCAACTGGTGATACTATAAACAGTATAATGCAAGAGGTGATTAAATACATGATGGGTACTAATTGTCAAGATCGAATTCTCCTAATGATTTAAATAAAATTCTTACATATAGTAAATTTCCCTATAACCATCCTTTTTTCTTGAAGAACGTATAAGGTACTAGAGCCGATACTACTATCAAAAATAAAGCAAGGGGATAACCAAATTGCCAAGCCAGCTCTGGAATGAAGTGGAAGTTCATGCCATATATACTCGCAATAAGTGTTGGTGGCATGAAGGCTGCCGCCGCAACGGTGAATACCTTGATGATCATGTTCTGTTCCACTGAAATCATCCCCAAGGTCGCGTCCAACAAGAAGCTATTTCTCTGAGATAGAAAATTAGCATACTCACCTAGAGAATATATTTCCCTTGCTATATATTTTAAACGTGTACGTTGATCTTTTGTGGTAATTGCCTCAAGCTGATTGAAGTAGATAGTCATTCTATTGATGCTGACGAGGCTTTCACGATTTTTCGATATGATATTTCCCGTTCTCCCAGTGCGGGCTATTATGTCATTGTAATAATTTGCAGGAGAGGCATCAGAAGAGGATTTGCGATCAGCTTGACTAAATACCTTCTGTAATAGAATGTCCAAGTCGTTTCCGGCAACTTCAAGTACATCGGCGGCATGATTAACTAATAGATCTACGACCATCATAAGGCAGAGCTCTGCGGTATAACAGACGTTTTTACTCTTGATCGTTCTAGCGACGAAGCTAGTAAAGCTACGCCAAGATGGTATATCGGTATGTCTCAATGTTATTAGACATCTGGGAGTGAGTATAAAAGTAAGAGCCGCACTATTTAGATATTCAGAGTTACTTTGATCTAATATGGTGATGGTCATATAGTAAGATTCGCCCTCCTGATAGAATGGACTCATGACTTCAATTTTTCCCATCTCCTCGCGTGTTGGTAGTGCTATATTGAATTCTTTTTCGATCAATCTTTCTTGGGCGCTTGTTGGGTCGTACAAGTCCATCCATATGGTATCACCTGGTACAATAAGATTATCGGTTGCAATCTCAACTTTGTTAATGGTACTATTATTGGTAGTGTAGATATTTATCATATACAACCCTAATAACTGTAATTTATCAAACGATTGTATCAACTATGATTATTTAATCTACTCTTTTAGTAAAAGCACCGAAGAAAATCAACTTCCTATTTGGCATACCAAAAATGACAGTAATAATAGGCTTATTCATCGTATTATCTACGGTTTTTGGTGGATATATAATCAGTGGCGGAAGCATTGCGGTGATAGCTGAAGCAATTCCACATGAACTGCTGGTAATAGGGGGGTGGCAGCCATAGGCAGCTATCTTATAGCCAACCAAAAAGGGGCTCTCAAACAAGCTTTCCGAGCAATAATGGCAGCGTCCCAAGGCCATAAGTGGCATAAAAGTGATTATACCGATTTATTCGTCCTTGTTGGCGTTATATTCAAGATAGGAAAGACCAAAGGGTTGATGGTTTTAGAGGCTGATGTTGATGACCCTCGAAATAGCGCAATATTTAAAAACTATACAAGAATTACAGATGATAAATTTGCAGTCCAACTGATATGCGACACTCTGAGAGCTATTATAACTAACGTTAGTAACCCTTATGAAGTTGAAGATATGATGAAAGACAGGATTAATCGACATTCCCACATCATGCTATCTTCGGCCGATGCTCTGCAGAGTGCTGCGGACGGCTTGCCTGCTATAGGTATAGTAGCGGCTGTGCTTGGGGTGATAAAAACAATGGCTAGCGTTGACCAGCCACCAAAGATTCTTGGTGGTATGATTGGGAGTGCCTTGGTTGGGACGTTTATGGGGGTGTTTTTAATCTTACTGTTTGGTCGGTCCTCTTGCCAATAAGATTAGGCATTGTCAAGAGAAGGACCTGGAGTTCTATTATACTATATGTGACCTATTTGTTTATTACATGAAGGGTAATCCTCCCTCTCTATCGGTCGAGATAGCAAGGAGCATAGTGGCGGAAGATAATCAGCCAACAATAAAAGAACTTGAAGAAGCCATAAATCTTAATAAGTGATTATGTACGCAGTCCGTCACTTCGCTAGCTCAATATAGATTATTGGGTCACTTGGGCACATAGTAGTCCCACATTCAAGATAGGTTGATAACAAATTCGCAAAGCTTAGGGTAATAACAATAGCTGTGAGCGATTTGCTCAGCGATTCCTTTCGTGAATACAGGAAATTATAGAACTTCAGAGGAATAATAATGTCAAATAGGTGAGCTAGCG